>NZ_MACM02000155.1:0-123731 GCF_001675465.2 Pseudomonas sp. AU12215 | reverse complement strand
GGGCCTCAAKSCGCGCCGGGCGATCTCGAAGGCACCCGCCGGCTCGATCTCCAGGCCGAGAATCCCCGCCGAGCGGGCGACGATACTGGACAGGTCGTCCACACCGTAGAACTCAAGACGCTGCACGATACCGAAGCGGTCACGCAGCGGATTGGTCAGCATGCCGGCGCGAGTCGTCGCGCCGACCAGGGTGAAGGGCGGCAGGTCGAGCTTGATCGAGCGCGCGGCCGGGCCTTCGCCGATCATGATGTCCAGCTGGAAGTCTTCCATGGCCGGGTACAGCACTTCCTCGACGATGGGCGACAGGCGATGGATCTCGTCCACGAACAGCACGTCGTTGGGCTCGAGGTTGGTCAGGATCGCCGCCAGGTCGCCAGGGCGTTCCAGCACCGGGCCGGAGGTGCTCTTGATCGAAACCCCCATCTCCTGGGCGATGATGTTCGCCAGGGTGGTCTTGCCCAGGCCGGGCGGGCCGAAGATCAACGTGTGATCCAGCGCTTCCTGACGCCCGCGGGCCGCCTGGATGAACAGCTCCATCTGCTCGCGCACCACCGGCTGACCGACGTAGTCCGCCAGCTTGAGCGGGCGGATGGCGCGGTCGAACTGCTCTTCGCGGTCGCGACTGGAGGCTGAGGAAATCAGGCGATCGGCTTCGATCATCAATATCTACCTAGACCATGCCCTTGAGGGAACGGCGGATGAGTTCTTCGCTGGACAAGCCTTCCTCCTGCACGGCGGCCACGGCGCGGCTCGCCTCCTGAGGTTTGAAACCCAGGGCGATCAGCGCGCTGACCGCATCGGACTCGGCGCTTGAGACTGCGGCAACCCGCATGGGTTCCACCACCAGCGGCGCGATGGACGGAATATTCTCCCACGCCTTGAAGCGATCCTTCAGCTCCACCAGCAGGCGCTCGGCAGTTTTCTTGCCGACGCCCGGAATCTTCACCAGGGTCGAAGTATCCTGCGCCTGCACGCAACGCACCAGTTCATCGACCTCCAGCCCCGACATCAGCGCCAGTGCCAGCTTCGGCCCCACGCCGTTGAGGCGGATCAGCTCGCGGAACAGCTCGCGCTCGCGCTTCTCGGCGAAGCCGTAGAGCAGGTGGGCATCCTCGCGCACCACCAGATGGGTGTGCAGGGTCACCGGCTCGCCCAGGCTCGGCAGGCGGTACAGGGTGGTCATCGGCACTTCCAGCTCGTAGCCCACGCCGTTCACATCGACGATCAGGTGCGGCGGCTGCTTCTCCGCCACGGTGCCACGCAGGCGTCCAATCACGGGTGTTTGTCCTTGCTCAAAGTTTTTCCGGATATCACAGGCGCAGGCGTCCGCCGCGACGGCGGGCGCCCATCAGGCCATGCGGCACCAGGCTTTGCCGGGTATGCGCGTGGCACAGGGCGATGGCCAGGGCGTCGGAGGCGTCGATCTGCGGCTTCTGCACCAGCTTGAGCAGGTGCATCACCATCATCTGTACCTGCTGCTTGTCCGCACCACCGGTGCCGGCGATAGCCTGCTTGACCTGGCTGGCGGTGTACTCGGCGATCTGCAATCCCTCTTCCGCCGCCGCGACTATGGCCGCGCCGCGCGCCTGCCCCAGCTTCAGCGCCGAATCGGCGTTGCGCGCCATGAACACCTGCTCGATGCCCATCATGGTCGGCTGGTAGGTCTGGATGACCTCGCGCACACCACGGAAGACGATCTGCAGGCGCTCGAACAGCTCGCCATTGCCGGTGCGGATGCAGCCCGAGGCCACGTATTCACAACCACGGCCGGTGTCGCGCACCACGCCGAAGCCGGTAATTCGTGAACCTGGGTCGATGCCGAGAATCAGGGTCATGTCCGTTCGATCACACCTAGTCTGCAACGCGCATTTCAGATAACAAAAACCGGAAGCGGGAGGCGCCGCTGACGACCACTCCCGCTTCCGGCTTCAGCACATCGCCGGTGGTGGGATCAGCCCAGCTGGGCCATCACCTCGTCCGGGATGTCCGCATTCGAATAGACGTTCTGCACGTCGTCCAGGTCTTCCAGCATGTCGATCAGCTTGAGGACCTTCTGCGCGGTGTCCAGATCCAGGGTCGCCACGGTCGACGGGATCATGGTGATCTCCGCGTCCTCGCCCTTGAAGCCCGCTTCTGTCAGTGCTTCGTTGACCGAGATGAAATCGGCGAAGGTGGTGAAGACGTCGATGGAACCGTCGTCGTTGACCACTACATCGTCGGCGCCGGCTTCCAGCGCGGCATCCATCAGGGCCTCTTCGTTCACGCCCGGCGCGTAGCTGATCTGGCCCTTGCGCTCGAACATGTAGGCCACCGAACCATCGGTACCCAGGTTGCCGCCGCACTTGCTGAAGGCATGGCGCACTTCGGCCGCGGTACGGTTGCGGTTGTCGGTCATGGCCTCGACGATGATCGCCACGCCGCTCGGCGCATAGCCTTCATAGGTCAGCTCGGCCATGTTGTCCGCTTCGCTGGAACCCACGCCGCGCTGGATGGCACGGTCGATGGTGTCGCGGGTCATGTTGGCGGTCAGCGCCTTGTCCACGGCCAGGCGCAGGCGCGGGTTGTCCGCCGGCACCCCGCCGCCCTGCTTGGCAGCGACGGTCAGCTCACGAATGAGCTTGGTGAAGATCTTGCCCTTCTTGGCGTCCTGACGTTCCTTGCGGTGCTTGATGTTGGCCCATTTGGAATGACCAGCCATAACTCACTCCGTATCGCTTGTTTGCTTCGCTGGCGGCGCCCGCAGTGCAGGTACCGCCAGCTATTCGAATCGACTTACTCGGCGGCCTTCTGCTGCTCGCGCAGGCGGATGTTCAGCTCGCGCAGAGCCTTGGCATCCACGGTGCCCGGAGCCTGGGTCATGACGTCGCCGGCGCTCTGGGTTTTCGGGAAGGCGATGACTTCGCGGATCGAGGCCGCGCCGGTCATCAGCATCACCAGACGGTCCAGGCCGAAGGCCAGGCCACCGTGCGGCGGTGCGCCGTACTTCAGGGCGTCCAGCAGGAAGCCGAACTTCTCTTCCTGCTCCGCATCGTCGATGCCCAGCACGCGGAAGACCGCCTGCTGCATGGCCTTGTCGTGGATACGGATGGAACCGCCGCCCAGCTCGGTGCCGTTGAGCACCATGTCGTAGGCACGGGACAGCTTGCCGGCCGGGTTGGCCTCCAGCTCTTCCGGGGTGCACTTGGGCGCGGTGAACGGGTGGTGCAGCGAGGTCAGGCTGCCGTCGTCGTTCTCTTCGAACATCGGGAAGTCCACGACCCACATCGGCGCCCACTCCTTGGTGAGCAGGTTGAGGTCATGCCCGACCTTGATGCGCAGCGCGCCCAGGGCGTCGCAGACGATCTTGGCCTTGTCCGCGCCGAAGAACACGATGTCGCCATCGACCGCACCGACGCGATCGAGGATCTCGTTCAGGTTCGGCTCGGCGATGTTCTTCACGATCGGCGACTGCAGGCCTTCCACGCCCTTGGCGCGCTCATTGACCTTGATATAGGCCAGGCCCTTGGCGCCGTAGATGCCGACGAACTTGGTGTAGTCGTCGATCTGCTTGCGCGGCATGCTCGCACCGCCCGGAACGCGCAGGGCGGCAACACGGCCCTTCGGATCGTTGGCCGGGCCGGAGAAGACCTTGAACTCGACGTCCTTCAGTTGATCGGCGACGTCGACCAGTTCCAGCGGGATACGCAGGTCAGGCTTGTCCGAACCGTAGCGGCGCATGGCCTCTTCGAACGGCATATGCGGGAATTCGTCGAACTCGACGTTCAGCACTTCCTTGAACAGCTGGCGCACCATCTTCTCGGTGATCTCGATGATGTCGCTTTCTTCGAGGAAGCTGGTCTCGATGTCGATCTGGGTGAATTCCGGCTGGCGGTCGGCACGCAGGTCTTCGTCGCGGAAGCACTTGGCGATCTGGTAGTAACGGTCGAAGCCGGCCACCATCAGCAGCTGCTTGAACAGCTGGGGCGACTGCGGCAGGGCGAAGAAGTGGCCCGGATAGGTGCGGCTCGGCACCAGGTAGTCACGCGCGCCTTCCGGCGTCGGGCGACCGAGGATCGGGGTTTCCACGTCGAGGAAGCCGTTCTCGTCCAGGTAGCGGCGGATGCTGCTGGTGATGCGCGCGCGCAGCTTCAGCTTGGCGGCCATCTCCGGACGACGCAGGTCGATGAAGCGGTAGCGCAGGCGGGTTTCCTCGCCAACGTCGGAGTACTCGTCCAGCGGGAACGGCGGGGTCTCGGCCTGGTTCAGTACTTCCAGCTCGTGGCCCAGCACTTCGATGGCGCCCGAAGCCATGTTCGAGTTGCGCGCACCTTCTGGGCGCAGGCGCACCTTGCCGGTGATCTTCACCACGTACTCGCTGCGCACGCGGTCGGCCTTGGCGAAAGTCTCGACGCGATCCGGGTCGAACACCACCTGGGCCAGACCTTCACGATCACGCACGTCGAGGAAGATCACCCCGCCGTGGTCGCGGCGACGGTGTACCCAACCGCAAAGAGTGACTACCTGGCCGTCCAGGCTCTCGTTCAACTGGCCGCAATAGTGGCTGCGCATCATGGTGTGTTTCGCTTCTCGAAAGTCTTGAATTCTAGGGAACCGCTCATTCGCTGGCGGAGCAGGCGCCGGCACCGCAACCGGTGGCCGGACAGGCCGCTGGGGCATCGCCGGAGGCCAGGTTCTTCTTCGCTCCGGTCTTGAAGTCGGTCTCGTACCAACCGCTGCCGCCCAGGCGGAAGCCCGGAGCCGACAACATCTTCTTCAATTCGGGAGCCTTGCAGGCCGGACAATCGACCAACGGCGCATCGCTGATCTTCTGCAGCGATTCCAGCTGATGCGCGCAGGACTGGCACTGGTACTCGTAAATCGGCATGGAACACCTTGGCTGTGTAACGCCACGGGTCCGCGTCCCGCGGCAAAGAGGCCGATTATAGCCTGAAAAATCCGCAGGTTGCAGCCGGGCTCCGGTGGCGGAAAAGCCTGCCGGGCGCACAGCGCCTTTAATAGAAAACCTCAATCGATTGCCTTGATATAGACCAAGAGCTTCGCACCTACCCCGGTGATAGCCTCGAATCCAGCGTTTTAAATCATTCATGCTCGATGAGGAGATCGCCATGGACATCGATATCGGAATCGCCAAAGAAGATCGCGCCGCCATCGCCGACGGCCTGTCCCGCCTGCTGGCCGACACCTACACGCTGTACCTGAAGACCCACAACTTCCACTGGAACGTCACCGGGCCGATGTTCAACACCCTGCACCTGATGTTCGAAGGGCAGTACAACGAACTGGCGCTGGCCGTGGACAGCATCGCCGAACGCATCCGCGCCCTGGGCTTCCCGGCGCCCGGCACCTACGCCGCCTACGCCCGCCTGTCCTCGATCAAGGAAGAAGAAGGCGTACCGGACGCCCAGGAAATGATCCGCCTGCTGGTGCAGGGCCAGGAAGCCGTGGTGCGCACCGCCCGCAGCATCTTCCCACTGGCCGACAAGGTGGCGGACGAGCCCACCGCCGACCTGCTGACCCAGCGCATGCAGGTCCACGAAAAGACTGCCTGGATGCTGCGTAGCCTGCTCGCCGAATAACCCCTTCCCTTTATAAGCAGCCGGCCAGAAAGCCGGCTGCCTCCCCCTACGAATGGCCTAAGCGGTTGATTTGAGAAGGCAACTGGATTGCGGTTAAATACCCGCCGTGCGTTTCTCGCATAGGCCGCCCGGCACGCTTTCATTTTTCCTTTCTGGCGTCGCACCCGAGGCTGGCTGCTTCTTTATCTCGTTACCCGCTCAAGGTGAATCCGTAGCCATGTTGAAGATCGTCCATCTCGTGACGGGCGTCGCCGCACTCTTGCTCTCTCTTATCCCGAGTCTGCGTAGTGATGCCCTGCCCTACCTGCAACAGAGCGATGCCATCTACCTGGCCCTGCTCGGTCTGACCAGCCTCCTGCTCGCCCCGAGCAGCCAACTGAAACACCCCTCCGCCCTGCAGAGCCTCGCCACCGCCCTGGTCGTGCTGGCCGTGGTCCTGCAGATCCTGATCCTGCTCGCCCCGCTGCCCTTCATCGGCGATCAACCGGCCATCGTGCTGCCGCTGCTGAGCCTGGCCGGCGCCGTCGTCCTGCAATGGATCGCCAGCCTCAACAAACCGAGCGCCAGCATCGCCATCGAAACCTTCGCCGGCGTCGACCGCGAAACCGGCACCGTGAAGTGGTTCAACACCTCCAAGGGCTTCGGCTTCATCTCCCGCGACTCGGGCGAGGATATCTTCGTCCACTTCCGCGCCATCCGCGGCGAAGGCCACCGCATCCTGATCGAAGGGCAGCGCGTGGAGTTCTCCGTCGTCCAGCGTGACAAGGGGTTGCAGGCGGAGGATGTGATTGCTGCGCTGCCTAATCGGCGCTGAGTGTTACGCCCATGAAAAAGCCCGCCGAATGGCGGGCTTTTTATTGCGGCCTCAATGAAAAAGGGGGAATTTATTTTCCGCACTCTAATTCTGTCTCCGCGTCCAGTTTTAGAGTAGAAAAAATTCGTTCCCTTTTCGATTTCTTGATACAACTATTCAGAGAGTAGATATTTCTCTCGAACCTGCCTCATGCAGTCAATCACACTCTCCAACCGCTCGCCCTCAAGACCAATCGCTGCCAAATCGTCAGCGCAGCAATTATCATACGCTCTAGCCAAAACCTCCAGCAGGTCTTCTGCATAAGGACTTTCTCTAGAAAGCTCCAATCCATAGCGCATTCCCTCCTTAAATATTGCTGTCTGCAATACCGCAAAAAACCCTACATCATCAGTCGTACAAAGAGAGCCCGCCTCATCCTGGACATATGCAAAGGCTTGCTCTGGCCGAAGGTTAATCTGAGATATCGCCTTTTCATAAAGTCGAGAAACTACTGAGCATATCTCCTCCACGGTCAAGTCGAATGACATCTTCATTTCTCCATGGTAAAGATATTTAATTGAATATTAGGATATCTCTCGCGGAACTGATTAACAATATCACTACAGCTTGGGCAGACCATTTTTTCTGAAATCAAATTTATGCGGCCTGATGCTTGCGAACTCGGCCCTAGACGCTGAGCCACAGTCTCCAGAATCTTAAACTCTGTATCCATACCCCTTAAGTAACCTTCAGGGGTTCCAACATATTTTGATGTAGCGACTTGGGGCTTTAGCACCCAAGAGTTCAGATCACCGCTAGGCTTCGGCAAGAACTCTCCAACCCTATCGTCAAATTGACTATACGCCTTCATTACCATGGTCTCTGATGACAGCGCACCAACATCAATTTGACCGGAAAAGGGGACAGATTCATTTTACCTACTCTAATTTAGATGGTCTCCCTTGACCACGCCGGTCGATCCGGACGCCGGAAATTCTTTCTATCTCATCAACAAAGCGAGAATTATCAGTCAACTGGCCCCTCTGCAGCGCATCGCGGATGAGTTGATTTTCTTCATCACTACCAAGCTGACCAAGAAAAGCACGATAGCGGTCATGGCGCTCATCTTCTGAATCGGCAAGCGCGTCATAGCATGGATCGCTATCGATCCACATGCAGGAGTCCCCAACGTGCTGGGTATAACTGGACCATGGATATTCAGCAGCGCGCCGAACCAACCTGGCCCGCACAGGGTTCAGTTCTATATAGCGACTGCATGCCAACAAATACGCGTCCGACTGGACCAGGCTGGACTTGAAGCGACTTTCCCATAACGTTCCGCTACGGTGCTCTAAGCGATTTCTGTAACGCGTCATCCGTGCTGAGAGCGTTTTCATCAACTGACTCAAACCGGTAACTGACTCATCCGGTGCAAGAAGCAGATGCACATGGTTGGTCATCAGGCAGTACGCATAAACCTTAACGCCAAACGCATCCTTCAACTCACAAAAAAGGGGACAGATTTATTTTCCGTACTCTAATCCTGACTCCGCGCCTAGTTTTAGAGTAGAAAAATAAATCTGTCCCCTTTTCTTCTGTTCAGTGCATTTCTAGAATACTTCATGCCTGAGCAACTTAAAGCATGCACCCTCCTTGATTGCCCCCTCTACATCAGATGAACGTGTCGTGGCGTTTATATAGAGCAAAACAGGGTAGTCAGGAAAATTTTGCTCCACTGGCTCATCATCAAAAGGGTCAAGATTAAGCTTCAGAATAAAATTCTCCGAATCATTACTACCAAGCATGTAGTAAGTCCCTCCTTGATAAGTACTATTTCTTTCATCAAGAGACACTCCAAACATCTCCTCTATATGCTCTCTTGCCAACAGAAGGCTGAGGGCTTTCGCTCCATACAAGTCATATGCAATCATTTTGGAAGTACCAAGCTCGGAGCGCGACTGGCAGCCGTTGCCACAGAATCATAAATCATAAAATTAACCTCACGTCCTGCTTGTGCACTTAGCTTGCTAGCTAGAAAAAAGGGGACAGATCTATTTTCCGTACTCTAATCCTGACTCCGCGCCTAGTTTTAGAGTAGAAAAATAAATCTGTCCCCTTTCCGCCTAGTAAATGAATTTGGTGTTCGCTTTACCGTTAGGATCAATAGATAGCACGAATTTTCTCCAATCTCCTCCCGTATGCGACTTCATTAGCTCGTGCAATTCGTGCACTAAGCCGGAAGCATTATCCTCGGGATCATCCAGAAGCTCACTCACCGTTACCCCTCCAAGGATGAACTTATATTTAGAGCCTACTGACCATCCACCATTGTAAGCTTCATACTCGAACTCGCAGCACATTTCGTCATAGTTCCCACCGGCTGAGTCATGCATGATCTGCGTGAGGGAATTTAAAATCCTTACCTGCTGTTCAATACTCATTGCCCTGCCTCATTCTTGAATGACCTACGCATTTTCTCTCCGTTAACAGAATAGTCAATCACTAATGAATCTGGTCGCGCCGATGCTGGATCCCCCCTGGTAAAACGCACCGTCACCGCACCAACTTGGTCACCACTATCCAACGCCCTCTTGATGCTCATCTCCCAGCGCTTATAGGCAGAGTTATTAAAATTACTATCCTGCGGGAAAAGATTGAATCGGTCACAGGTTCCACCATATTGGCAACCTTGAAGCAAAAAAGGAGACAACAAAAAAGGAGACAGATTTATTTTCCGTACTCTAATCCTGACTCCGCGCCTAGTTTTAGAGTAGAAAAATAAATCTGTCCCCTTTTTTCTCTTGATCCATGCGAGGTTAGGATCCGCCTGCACCATGACATCGATGGCCTGGCTGACCGACTTCTGATCGATGTGGTTGTAGTCGATCTTCAGGCCGTCCACCGCCTTRATGGCGATGTTGCCCTGGGCGATCATCTGGGTCTGGCGCAGYRTCTCGTCGGTCTTGCCTTCGCCCTTGGAGCTGGTCCAGGCGAGGTCGCTGTCGCTCTTGGCGTGGCTTTCCTGGTGCAGGTCCTTGACYGCTTCGAAGGTGACTTCGCCGCCGCTGASGATGGCGATGTCGTTGCCCGCGTCGAGCTTGGCGCCCTGGTATTTCTGGTCACCGCCGCTGAGCAGGGTGATGTCGGAGCCGGCGCTGATTTCGCTGCCCACGGCGCGGACATCGGTGACTTCGTCGCGYTGGGTCTTCTTCTTGCCCCAGCTGCCCTTTTCCTCCCTGTCGTACAGCGAGTAGTCGCTGTCGTTGGCGGCGAGCAGTTCGATCTTGTCGCCGGCGACCAGGTAGGCCTCGTTGCCGGCGCCGATCTTGCTGCTGACGAGGGTGAGGTTTTCRCCCGCGCTGATCAGGACGTCGCCACCRGCGGTGACTTCGGTGGCCTGCTGGCCRAYGTGGTCTTCCTGGGTGGTGACTTTCTTGCCRCCGCCCTTGTACTTGGCGTCGCTGTGTTCTTCGTTGGCGGCGGAGGCGAGGACGACGTCGCGCCCGGCGCTCATGGCGATGTCGCGGGCGGCGTCGATGCGGCTGGCGACGGCGCTGAGGTCGCGGCCGGCGTTAAGTTCCAGGTTGCCACCCACCTGCACATCGCTGCCGTGCTGGGTGACGCTGGTGACGTTRCCGGTGACGCGGCGGCTCTGGAARTCGAAGCTGTCGACCTCCTGCGCGGCTTCCAGGCGCAGRTCGCGCCCGGCGGTGAGGCTGGCATTGCCGCCGGCCTGGAGGACGCTGCCGGCGCTGATCAGGTCGCGTCCGGCGGTGATCTCCAGGTCGCCGCGGGCTTCGATRCGGGCRGCGTTGTTGGCGATTTCCTTGTGGATGCGGTGGGCGTCGTTRCTSGCGTCKACMGAGGTGATGCTGCGCTCGTTGATGACGTCGCCGGTCAGCGCGGTGAGGCTRACGTCGCGACCGCTGATGATGCCGCCAGCCGCGTTGCGGATGCTGTCGATGGCGAGCAGGTCGAGGCGGTTGCCGGCTTCGATCAGGCCGCTGTTGTTGAGGTTGGTGGCGCTGGCGGCGAGGTCGCCGCTGGCGCGYARGGTGCCCTGGTTGGTCAGGTTGCCGCCGCTGATCAGGGACAGGTCGTTGCCCATGATGAGCGCGCCGTTGGCCGCCAGGCGCCCCTCGGCCTGGGCGAGGTAGAGCACCGGCACCAGGACCTTTTCACCGTTGATGGTGGCTTCTTCGAGCCAGACGATGTCGTGGGTCAGCGCGGCGACCTGTTCGGCGCTGAGGCCGACGCCCAGTTGCAGTTGGAGGCTGTCCTTGTAGGCGATGGCGTTGTCCATCAGGTACTTGAACAGGGCTTCGTCGCTGGCCATGCCGTCGATGTAGCGCTGGCCGGTGCGGGCAACCACCGCCTGCTGGATCAGGCGCTGTTCGTAGAGGCCGTCGCCCAGGCGCTTCTGTGCCTTGTCCGGATCGTAGCCAAGCAGGCCGAGCAGGTAGTCGGAGCCGAGGAAGCTCTTCAGGCTGGTCAGCTCGGGGTTGGTTTCGACCAGGTACTTGTGGCTGTTGTCCGGCGTGGTGCTGCTGGGCAGGCCCTGCACACGCGGGACGTTGAGGGCGGCGCCTGACTGTGCGTCCGTGCTGGCGGCGTTATTGCCCAGGGCGACGTTGCCAGCGCCGGCGGTGCCGCCGCCCAGGCTCTGCTCGCGCTGCGCTGCGCTGATGGTCTGGCCGCTGAAACTGAGATCGCCGACGCCCTGTACGGTGCCGGTGCTGCCACCGCTGCCACCCTGGCCGCTGAGGCGGAACAGGCCGTTCTCCCCCTGCGGCAGGCTGAAGCCCGGCAGGGTGACGGGGTTGACCTGCTTCTGGGCGAGGTCCGGCGGCAGTTGCGAGGTGATCGCCAGTTGCACGGTGGTGGCGCCATTGGTGACCCCGACATCGCGCGGGCTGATGGTCTGCGCGCCGGCATCGCGCTTCACCACGCTGTTGTCGAAACTCTGGCTGGCGTTGATCGCCACGTCGCCGGTAGCCTGGATCACCGCGGAGGCGGCGGGCGTGCCGGAGACTGCCACGTCGGAGGTGGTGATTTTGAAGAAGCCACCCGGATAGCCGGCGGATTCGAAAACCTGCTGGCGAGTCAGGCGACCAGGGTCGTAGTCCGGCGAATTCGGATCGTTGTAGCGGTTGTACAGGTCCTTGTTGGCGCGGAAGGCCCAGTATTCGCTGTCGTTACGGGTGTAGAACTCGGCGTTGTAGTGGCGCTCGACGCCGCCGGCGGCACCCTGGTTGCGGAAGGTGGCCGTCTGGATGTCGATGTTTCCACCCGAGCCGATGCTGCTGTACAGGTTGTCGAAAGAGCCGCCACGGAAGCGGAAGTCGCCGCCAGCGGTGATCGACGCCTGGGGCGCGTCCTTGAGGATGACGTCCTCGGAACGCTCCTGGGAGAGGAAGTGGACTTCGCAGCCCTTGCCGTCGCAGACGTCGTCGTACTTGAACTGGATGCTGCCGGAAACGATGCGCTCGCCGATCTGGAAGTCGTCAGCGCGGCGGTTGTCAAAATCCTGTACCAGCAGGGTCATCGCGCCGGCGCTTTCGAAGCTGCCGGAGATGTTCTGCACGCTGCTCGCCCAGCCGTCCTGGTCGTTGGCCGCTATATGCAGGGTGCCCAGGCTGTAGAGATCGGCGTTGCGGTTGGTGAAGTTCTGCGTGCGTAACTGCAGGTTGCCGCCGCTGAAGATCAGGCCGTTTTCGTTAAGCAGGTTACTGGCGCCCAGGTACAGGTTGCTGGCGCTGCCGAGGGTGCCACGATTGTTGAGACTGGCGGCGTTGACGCGCAGGTCCTCGGTAGCAGTCAGACGGCCGCTGTTATCGAGGGTGCCGCCCGTGCTGACGGTGGTGATGGCGCCACCGCCGGCGATGCTGCCGGTCTGGCCGACGCCGATGTAGCCGGCACTCAAGTCGAGCCTGCCCAGGCTGCTCAAGCGGCCGTTGGCGGTGTAGTTGCCGTTCAGGTTGAGGTCCAGGGTACCGTCGCTGGCGATCAGGCCATCGTTCGACCAGTTGCCGCCGCGGCCGATGAGGCTCTGCGCGGCCAGCAATTGGCCGTAGCTCCCCTGATTGAGCTGCCCGATGTCGAGGTCGAGCACACGCGCCTGGATGACAGCGTTGTTGGTCCAATTGGCGGCCTGGTAGGTGAGGCTGCCGTTGGTGGTGAAGTTGCCGCCAGCCAGGCCGGCCTTGGCCAGGTCGATGCCGAAGATGCCACTGCCCACATGCAGCACGGTGCCGGCGCCGTTCTGCAATGCGCCGGCTTGCAGGTCGAGGCTCTGTGCAGCGGTCTCGATACGGCCGAGGTTGTTGTTGAGCAAGCCCGAGGCGCTGACCTGGGTGCTGCCGCTCTGCCCCAGCGCACGAATAGCACCCACCACGTTGTTGATGCTGGCCGCACCGAGGGTCAGGTTGCCGCTGCTTTCGATCAGGCCGAACTGGTTGTTCAGTGCGCCAGTGAGGCTGGCGTCGACGCTGCCGGCGCCGATCTTGCCGCCCTGGCCGAGGGCCGCACCGTCGTTGAGCAGCTGGTTGCCGCGCAGGTAGAGCAGGCCGCCGGCATACAGGCCGCCGCCCTGGTTGTTCAGGTCGCTGGTGCTGATGCGGTTGTCGCCGCTGACGGCCGAGAGGTGGCCGGTGCGGTTGTCGATACCGCCGGTGGCGGTGATGTCGAGGCCCTTCGCCTGGGTGGTGCCGGCGTTGTTGCTGAAGGTGCCGGTGATCAGCTTGAGGCTGCCGTCTGCAGCGTTGAGAACGCCGCCGTTGCTGTTGTCGAGGCTGGCGCTGCCCAGGTCGAGCTGGCCGCTCTGGCTGATGATGTGGCCACTTTGGTTAGCAATCGCGCCGGTGGTCGTGAGGGTGGTGTCGCCCTGGCCCTGCAGGGTGCCGGCGCTGTTGTCGATGCGGCTGGCGCTGGCGTTGAGCTGGCCAGTCTTGGCGAAGATGAGGCCGTCCTGGCCGTTGAGCAGTTCGCCGGTGAGTGTCAGGGTCAGGTCGGTCTGCGCGGCCACGGTTCCGCCGGCGCTGTTGTCGAAGCTGCCGGCGAGAACCTTGAGCAAGCCCTGGCTGGCGAGCTGGCCGCCACGGTTCTGCAGGCTGCCGACATTCAGGTTGAGCGGGCCGCCGCTGGCGATCTTCGAGCCGGCGCCGTTGTTGAGCAGCGCGCCGAGCACGCCGAGACGCAGGGCGCCCTGGCTGACCAGGCTGCCACCGCTGTTGTCGAGGCTGCTGGCGTCATAGTCGATGCTGGCGGCGCTGATCTGTCCACCACGGTTATCCACAGCCTTGGCGTTACCGGTCAGGCTGCCCTGGGTGCTGAGCAGGCCTGCAGCGCTGTTGTCCAGGTCGCCGCTGAGGGTCAGGCCGAGGTCGCCCTGGGTGGAAACGATGCCGCCGGCGTTGTTCAGACTGCCGGCGCCGAGGGTGAGTTTGCCTTTGCTGACCAGCGCGCCTTCGTTGTGGTTGTCGAGGGCGCCGCTGAGCGTCAGGGTCAGCGCGCCGTCGCGGCTCGACAGCGTGCCGCCGCTGCTGTTGTCCAGGCTGGCGGCGTTGACCACCAGGCCCTGCCAGCCGGAGAGCAGGCCCTGGTTGGCGTTGCGCAGGGTGTTGGCGTTCAGGTCGAGCTGGCCGGCACTGATGATGCGGCCCTGGTCGCGGTTGTCGAGGGTGCCGCTGGCGGTCAGGGTGAAGCCCTGGCTGGCGGAGATTTCCCCGCCGCGGTTGTCGAGGCTGCCCAGGCCGTTGATTGCCAGGAGGCCACCTGCGCTGAGCAGGCCGCCACGGTTGTCGAAGTCGCCGCGCTGGGCGCCGTTGCCCAGGTCGAGCGTGACCTTGCCTTCGCCGATCAGTGCCGCCTGCTGCTGGATGAGCTGGGCAACGATCAGGTGCAGATCGCCCTTGGCGGAGATTTCCCCGCCGCCGGTGGATTCGAGCTTGCCGCCGCGCAAGGTCAGCGCGGCCTGGCTGGTGATCAGGCCACCGGGTTTGCCAGTAGCGCTGGCGCCGTTGAGGACGTTGCCAGCGCCAAGGTCGAGGCCCTGGGCGCCGCTGATGACGCCGTCGCGGTTATCGAGGTCGGCCGTGGTGCCGTCGAGGCGCCCTTGAGCGAGCAGGCGACCGTCGCGATTGTCGGTGGTGCCGGTGGCCAGCAGCAGGTTGCCGCTGGCGGAAAGCAGGCCGCCCTGGTTGTTCAGGCTGGCGCTGCCGACATCGAGTTTGCCACCGGCGACCAGTGCGCCGTCGCCGTGGTTGTCCAGCGTCCCTTGGCTGCGCACGAGCAGGTCAGCACGGCTGGCGAGGGTGCCGCCCTGGCTGTTGTCGAGGCTGGCGGCGTTGACGGTGAGGCCGTTGTTGCCAGACAGCACGCCGGCGCCGCTATTGTTGAGCGCGCCCGTGGTGAGGGTCAGGCGATCGCTGGAGATCAGCTTGCCACCCTGGTTGAGCAAGGCGCCGGTGGTCAGGGTGAAGGCGCGGTCGCTGGAGATTTCGCCGCCGCGGTTGTCGAGGCTGGCGACGTTGCGCAGGACCAGTTGGCCGGGGCTGCCGAGCAGGCCGCCGGCGTTGTTCAGGGCGCCGCCCTGCAGGTCGAGGTCGATACCGGCCTGGCCGATCAGTTGGCCGCCGCCGTGCTGGTCGAGGCCAGTGACACGACCATCGATGACGCCGCGCGCGGACAGGCTGCCGCCCTGGCTGTTGTCCAATTGGGCGGTGGCGAGGTGGATGGCGGCGTCGGTGACGATGCGGCCCTTCTGGCTGTTGTCGAACCGGGCGCCTTGAAGGCTGATGTCACCCGCCGCGCTGAGGATGCCGCCGGCGTTGTTCAGGTCGGCTCCGGAGAGGTCGATAGCCGCGTCGCTGAGCAGCTTGCCGCCCTGGTTGTTCAGGGCGCCGGCCAGGCGCGAGAACAGTTGGCCAGCGCTGGAGACAGTGCCGGTGCGGTTGTCGAGGCTGCCGGCGTTGAGGGTCAAGGTGCCTTGGCTGAGCAGCGCGCCGTTGCCGCTGTTATCGAGGGCGCCGGCCAGTTGCAGCCAGAGATTCTTCTGGCTGTTGAGCAGGCCGCCCTGGCTGTTGTCCAGGCTCTGCCCGGTGACAGTCAGGCCGTCGCGGCCGGCCAGGGTGCCGGCGCTGTTGGCGATGCGTTGCACCTGCAGGTTGAGGCCGGCGTCGCCGATGACCTTGCCGGCTCCGTTTTCCAGGCTAGCGGCCTGTACGTCGACCTTGGCGCGGCTGGAGATTTCGCCGCCCTGGTTGAGCAGGTCGGCGCCCGTGAGGGTCACACCGTTGTTGGCGGCGATGAGGCCGCCGTTACGGTTGTCGAGCTGCCCGGCTTCGAGGTTCAGCGCGCCCTGAGCGAGCAGCTCGCCGCCCTGCTGGCTGAAGCGGTCGGCCTTGGCCTGCAGGTCGCCCTTGGCGCTGACGCTGCCTTTATCGTTGTCCACCTGGCCGGCGGTCAGATACAGCGCCGCGCCGCTGTCGAGGGCGCCGCCCTGGCTGTTGTCCAGCTGGCCGATGTCGAGTTTCAGCTCGCCCAGGCTGCTGATCACGCCCAGCGCGCTGTTGTTCAGGCTGGCGCCGGAAAGGGTCACCCCGGCATCGCCGACCACCAGTCCTCCTCGGTTGTCGAGGGTACCGGTCTGCACACCGAGCGCGCCCTTGGCCGAAAGCAGGCCGTCGGCCTGGTTGTCGAGCTTCTGCTGGACGCGGGCTTGCAGGGTGCCATTGCTGACGAGGTTGCCCTTGCCGCTGTTGTCGAGGCTGTCGAGTGTGAAGTCCAGCGCTTGTTCGGCTTCGATCCGGCCGAGGCGGTTGTCCAGCGCGCCACCGCTGACTTGCAGGCGGTTGGCGACGGCCTGGCCGTTGCGGTTGTCCAGGCGCGCAGCGCTGAGCGCCAGTTGATTGCCGGCGAGCAGGCGCCCCTGACGGTTGTCCAGCGTCGCGGCGGTGATCCGGGTGTCGGCGCCCTTGAATGCGCCGCCCTGGTTATCCAGCGTGCCGCTGGCGTTGGCTTCGAGGTTGCGGCTGGCCACCACGCTGCCGCTGTTGCGCAGGTTCTGCGCGGTGATCGCCACGTCGCCCTGGGCGTTGCGGCTGTTATCCGGGTTGACCCCGGCTTCGACGATGCCGCTGTTGCTGACCTGCGCGGCACTGAGTGCCACGCGCTGGCCGGCGGCCAGACTCTGGCTGTTGCTCAGTTGGCCGGTCGAGCTCAACTCGGCGACGCCGGCCGCATAGGTCTGGCCGTTGAGAGCGATGTCAATGGCCTTGGCGCGCAGGCTGCCGGCAGCACTGGTTTGCGCGAGGGACAACTGACCATTGGCATCGATCTGGATATCGCCACCGCTGGCGGCCATGTTGCCGGCCAGCTTCACGCCCACGCCCTGCTCGGTGCCCACCAGGCGAATGGCGCCGGCGTACATGCCACCCAATGCGGAGCTATCGATGGCCAGCTGTGGCTTGGCGCTGCCGTCGTCGGCCTTGGCGGTAGCGGCCAGGCTTTCAGCGTCCACCTGGTTACGTCCGGCCACCACCGCGAGCTGCTTGGCATAAAGGTCGGCGTTGAGCTTGGCGCTGCGGGTGATCAGTTCGAACCGGTCGATATTGCTGGCATTCAGGCCGGCGCCTTCGATGGCGATCTCGCCGCCGTCGACGTCATAGCCGCGCAGGCGCTCGCCGTCCATCAACGGCTTGCCGGTGGTCAGCGTGGCGCGCGGGGTGTTGATGAAGCCGCAGCCGTTGCAAGTGATGCCGTGGGGATTTGCGACGATGACGTGGGCGGACTGACCGGCCACTTCGGTGTAGCCGCGCAATTGCGAGGGATTGGCCCCGGTGACTTCGTTGAGGATCTTCTGCGCCGCGCCGCCCTTGAGGTTCGGATTCCCAACAATGATTCCCCCCAGTTGGGTGGGCTGGGTCTTGCCGGTGGCGTTGTTGAGGATCAGGCCGTTCTGCCCGACGTTGTAGTCGGTGAATTTATTGTGCGAGAGCCCCGCGCCGTTGGGCGTAGCGATGTTCACCACCGGCACGCCGTTGCCCGCTGCACCCAGGTGGGTATTGCCCCCCGCCGCCGCATCCACTGCCAGCTCGGCCGCAGCCGCGACGATGGGGTTGAGGATCAGGATGCCGGCAAGGACGCTGGCAATGGCCTGGTACAACGGGTGGCGGATGTCCATGTGGGAATCTCCCAAGTACTAGCTAAAGAGCGAAGCGGTTCAGAAGAAGAGATCGACGCGGAAATAAACCGGGTGTTCGCGTCGCTCGATGATGTCGGGACGCTCCAGCGAGCGCGCCAGGGTGACGGAGGCGGCGGCGTACTGCCCGCGCGCGCTGAATTCCACGCCGTGGCCACTCATGCGACCGGAGAGGCCCTGGTTATAGCGGCCGTGCTCGATGGCGCCGACGTCATAGGCGTAGGCGACACCGTACTCCTGCACCCAAGGCAGCAACGGCTCCCAGGTCACGGCGCGGCGCCAGCGCAACTGGTTGCGCCAGTAGTAGCCGGAGTCGCCGGAGAGGGTCTGGTCCTTGAAGCCACGGATCGAGCTGAGGCCGCCCAGGCTGATGCGCTGTGGGCTATAGAGCACATCCTCGCTGTGTTGGCCGGTGGCGAGGCTTTCGAAACTGAAGGCTTGGTCCCACAGCGTGAACGGCTGCAGGTAGCTCAGGGTCAGGCTGTATTTGTTGTAGCGGGCGGTGGGGCTGCCATGAGGCGCAGCATGATCGTCGTCCTGTGCGCCGAAGGCGCCGATGCCGCGCTGCCAGCCGATATCGGCGTTGACGAAGGCGCTGCCGATGCGCCGGCCATGGTTGAGGCCAAAGCGAAACTCACTGAGGTGGGTGCTGGAGACATCCAGCAGAGTGTCGTCGATGTAGTTGCGGGTGCGCTGGTGGCTGAGTCCGAAGTTCACCCCGGTCTTGCTCACATCGTCGCGATACAACACGCGCTCGGCGCCGAGCTGGTGGGTCTCGTTGTCGCCGTCGTACTTGAAGGCGAAGCCGGCGTCTTCGTTGCGGGTGCGGTAGTAGTTGCGGCTGTAGCTGTAGTTGAAGGTCCACCACCCATAGGGAACGCTGTACCACAGGCTCTGGTTGTCGGAGTGCTTCCAGTGGTCGCTGACCACGTCCTCGCCATAACGCAGGCCGAACTGGTCGGCCAGGCCCAGCGGGCTATCCCAGTCCAGGCCGACACCGGCCTGCTGCTCGCCGGAGGTCGCATCGCCGTTGTTATCGCGGCTGGCGGAGACGCGCCAGGGCTTGCTGCGCTCGCCCTTGAGCTGCACCCGGCTGCCGCCCACTTCCTGGCCTGGCACCAGCTCCATCTGTGCCTGGCGTGAGGGCAGGCGGTTGATCTGGTCGACCAGTTGCTCCAGCTCGCGCAGATTCAAGACGTCACCGGTGGCACCGGGAAAGGTCATGGCCAGTTCGCGATCACTGGCCAGCTCCGACTGGTCGAAACCTTCGAAGCGCCCTTCGACCACGATGACCTTCAGCTCGCCACTGGAAAGGTCCTGCTGCGGCAGGTAGGCGCGGGTCGTAACGAAACCTCGGGAGAGGTAATGGTCGGTGATGCCCTTGAGCAACTCGTTGAGCTGGTTGACCCCCAGGCATTGGTCGCGATAAGGCGCCAGCAGCGCTTCACGCGAACGCGCATCGAGGTGCTCGGCGCCTTCCAGGGTGATGCTGCGAATGGTGAAGCAGCGGGTATCCGGCGCCGTAGTCGGCGGCGCCTCGCTGGGCGCCTTGCCAGGGAGCTGCTGGAGCTCCTCCAGGCGCTTCTGCTGCTCACGCAGGAGTTGTTCCTGGCGCTGACGCTGGAGGTCGTTGTCACCCGGTGTGGGCAGTGGTGCAGCAAAGCTTGCCGAAGCACAGCAGAATGCCAGGACCGGCATCCAGCCACGGTAGAGAACACGCATCCTTACGATCCCCGTCTTCCGGCCGAGCGGCCAGTCCATCCCAAAAGACGGATTGGATCATATTTGATACATGATGCCCTTAGGCCATTATCCCGATGAAATGTAGGCTGTTTCCCATTTTCTGGGAGACATTGCGCACAAGCAGCAGTTGCCTGTGCGCCCGATTGTCACAGCTCAGGAATGCGCAACAGTTGCCGGGAGATGACTTTGCGCTCAGCAAGGTGGTGTTGGGAAACCGGGCGCTTGCTGCTCAATAATGGGGAGGAGGCGCCTCGTCGTCCGAGACACCCACCTGCCCCTGCAGGTCTTCCAGGCGCTTGAGCAATGCCTGCATCTGCAGGCGCAGGCGCTCGATCACCCGCTCCTGCTCATAGACCACATCGCTCATTGTCTGTAGCGCGTCATCCTGGAAGGCCAGTCGGCTCTCCAGATCGGCCATCCGTTTTTCCAGATCCATCACTTACTCCTGGCTGAAGCGAAAACCGTCGCCCAGCACCATGCGCAATTTCTCGCGTAGGCGAGCCAGCTCTTCTTCTTTATAAGGCACAGCCGCGTGCTTGCCCCAAACCGGGCCCGGCCAGGCGGCATCGCTCGCCTTGCGCACGATGACGTGCACGTGCAGCTGACTGACGACGTTGCCCAGGTTGGCGACGTTCATCTTGTCGGCATCGAAAGTGTCCTTGAGCACTTCAGCCAGTTGGGTCGCCTCGCGCCACAGCTGTTGCTGGTCAGCGACGTCCAGCTGGAAGATTTCGCTCACATCCTCGCGGCGCGGCACCAGGATGAACCAGGGGTACTGTGAGTCATTCATCAGCAGCAGGCTGCTCAGTGGGAAATCCCCCAGTGCAACGGTGTCCTGCTGGAGACGGGAATCCAGGGCGAACATAAGACTTCTCCTGCTCGACGAGCCTTGTTTTAGCCTAGCTCCGCGAAGGAGCCGAAGGGCGCGAAGAATACTAGAGAGCCGTTGCGGCGAACATGCTCAGGCGCAGCCCCATCCCGGAGCAAGCCGCCCAAGGCCTTGCCCCAGTATCGGGCATGACGCGAATTGGCATATCCCGACAACAGGCGCGTGCAGGAAACCACACGGCAATCCCGGCCATCAGCGCTGAAAAATCGTTTAAACAGCGGGATCTGCGGGATGTCGGAAAACGACATCGGCGCGCTTCCATGTTGCAAATCCCCAACAGAAGCCGTGAAATGGCGCCAACACGTCGCAAGACGCGCACTGTGAAAGCGGCTCCGGGCATTTGTGCACGGTTGTTGCTAGAGGCAAGGACATCGCTCCGACGGCCACCCCTTTCAGAAAGTGGGCGCGGAAGCGTGAGAAAGCATGAAGTGGTTGAGGGAGAGTAAAACCACAAGACTGAAGCAACATTGGAGCAATGAGGGGGACAACCTCTTTTTGCAACATCGAAACTGCTTGAATGCGACATGTGTCATGCAGCTTTGCGACAGTCCCGTAACGTTTCCGTGTGTTTATTTGGGCAACTATCGCCAACTGAACACGCGTGCTATAAGTTAGCGCCGACAAAAAGAATGAGCCGTCACCGCGGCACTGTGATGGCAGATAATTTCAAAACCAAAGGAGCAATCACAATGAAAGTGATGAAGTGGAGCGCCATCGCCCTGGCGGTTTCTGCAGGCAGCACACAACTGGCAATGGCCGAACCCTTCGTAGGTAATCAGGCTGACGCTAAAGGCTTTGTCGAAGACAGCAGCCTGAACTTCCTGGTTCGTAACTACTACTTCAATCGCGACAACAAGAACGGTAGCCGTGACCAGCGCGACTGGACCCAAGGCTTCTGGGGCAACTACAGCTCCGGCTTCACCCAAGGCACCGTGGGCTTTGGTGTTGACGCCTTCGGCTACCTGGGCCTGAAGCTCGACGGCGGCCGTGGCTACGGCGGCACCGGCAACCTCCCGGTCCACGACGATGGCCGCAAAGCTGATGACTTCGGCAAAGCTGGTGCAGCGCTGAAAGTTCGCGTATCCAAAACCGAGTTGAAACTCGGCGATATGCAACCGACCGCGCCGGTGTTCGCTGTAGGTGGTACCCGTCTGCTGCCGCAAACCGCCAGCGGCATCGCACTGATGAGCAGCGAGATCGAGGGCCTTGACCTTGAGGCTGGTCACTACTACTCCGGTACCGGCCAAGACACCACCAACCGCGATGGCAAGCTGACCGCCACCTACGCTTGGTATGGCGACAACGACCTCGACGCCCGCACCGTCGATTTCGTTGGTGGCAAGTACGCCTTCTCCGAGAACTTCACTGCCTCTCTGTATGGCTCGAAGTTCAAGGACGTCTGGAACCAGTACTACACCAACCTGAACTACACCCTGCCGATTGCTGATGATCAGTCGCTGGGCTTCGATTTCAACTACTACCGCACCACCGATTCCGGCTCGGCGAAAGCAGGCGATATCGATAACAACACCTTCTCCCTGGCCGCTGCGTATACTCTGAGCGCCCACACCTTCACCCTGGCCTTCCAGAAAGTTAACGGAGACACTCCGTTCGACTATCTCGGTGTAGGTGACAACAACGCAGGTGGCGACTCGATCTTCCTCGCCAACTCCGTTCAGTACTCTGACTTCAACGGCCCAGGCGAAAAATCCTGGCAGGCTCGTTACGATCTGAACATGGCTGAGTACGGCGTACCGGGCCTGACCTTCATGACCCGTTATATCACTGGTAAGGATATCGATGGCAGCCACATCGATCCGACCAGCGTATATGCCGCTTACGGCTACGGCGACGACGGCAAGCACCACGAAACCGACTTCGAAGCCAAGTACGTCGTACAAGCTGGCCCCGCGAAGGACCTGTCCTTCCGCATTCGCCAAGCCTGGCACCGCGCCAACACCGACCAGGCCGAAGGCGACAACAACGAGTTCCGCCTGATCGTCGACTACCCGCTGTCCGTCCTGTAATACAGAACGAACCGCAGGTAACTAAAAAGCCCGGCTTCTGCCGGGCTTTTTTATTGCAACTTACCTACAACTTCGAACGTATCTGTTACATCGGTAAAACATAGGTCCCGGTTACATGGGCGACCAATTCCTCGGGATTGCTGACCGAGTAGACAGCTACTTCGCAAACCACCTGCCGCCGACCGAGTTTCAATATCTTGGCTTCCGCCAACAGATCTTCCGGCTTCGGCTTGCTGAGAAAGTTGATATTGAGGTTGGAAGTAACAGCCATCTCGACGTTATCCAGTTGCGCCAGAATCACCGCGTACATCGCCGCGTCCGCCAGCGACATGATGGTCGGCCCGGAGACCGTGCCCCCCGGACGCACCATCCGCCCGTGGAACGGAACCCGCACGAAGGCGCTGCGCCCTTCCAGTGCATCGATGCGCAGATCCATGTCGTCCGCCATGGGCAATCCCGCGCGAATGAACGCCTGTACCTGCGCCGCAGTTAAACGACTCACGCCACTCCTCCCTCTCCGTCCGCCGCGCCCTGTACGCAGCCAGACCTGCACCGTACAATGCCCAGCCTATATTCCCCTTCGCAACCGACAAAACGGCCAAAGATGCGTACCAGTCAGTACCTGCTGTCCACCCTGAAAGAAACCCCTTCCGATGCGGTCGTGATCAGCCATCAGCTGATGCTGCGCGCCGGCATGATCCGCAAGCTGGCGTCCGGTCTGTACACCTGGCTGCCAATGGGTCTGCGGGTGCTGCGCAAGGTGGAGACCATCGTTCGCGAAGAAATGAACGCCGCCGGTGCCCTGGAGGTGCTGATGCCGGCCATCCAGCCCGCCGAACTGTGGCAGGAATC
Organism: Pseudomonas sp. AU12215; assembly: GCF_001675465.2. NCBI lineage: Bacteria > Pseudomonadati > Pseudomonadota > Gammaproteobacteria > Pseudomonadales > Pseudomonadaceae > Pseudomonas > Pseudomonas sp. AU12215. The sequence goes on along the minus strand of NZ_MACM02000155.1, from coordinate 100,651 downwards.
CGGTCGCTGGCAGCAGTACGGCCCCGAGCTGCTGCGCCTGAAGGATCGTCATGACCGCGACTTCTGCGTCGGCCCGACGCACGAGGAAGTGATTACCGATCTGGCACGCAATGAGCTGAACAGCTACAAGCAGCTGCCGATCAACATGTACCAGATCCAGACCAAGTTCCGTGACGAGATCCGTCCGCGCTTCGGCCTGATGCGTGGCCGCGAGTTCATCATGAAGGATGCCTACTCCTTCCACGCCAGCCAGGACTCGCTGCAGGCGACCTACGATGTCATGTATGGCGCGTACAGCAAGATCTTCACCCGCCTCGGCCTGGATTTCCGTGCCGTGCAGGCGGACAACGGCTCCATCGGCGGTAGTGGTTCCCACGAATTCCACGTGCTGGCCGGATCCGGTGAAGACGATATCGTCTTCGGCGAGTCCACCGATTACGCCGCCAACATCGAGAAGGCCGAGGCCCTGCCCCGCGAGACCGCTCGTGGCGCTGCCAGCGAAGAACTGCGCCTGGTCGATACTCCCGAGACCAAGACCATCGCCGCCCTGGTGGAGAAGTTCGGCCTGCCGATCGAGAAAACCATCAAGACTCTGGTGGTGCACGCCGCCGAGGAAGGCAAGCTGATCGCCCTGGTCGTCCGTGGCGACCACGAACTCAACGAGATCAAGGCCGGCAACCACCCGCTGGTGGCCAGCCCCCTGCAGATGGCCAGCGAAGCGGACATCAAGGCCGCCATCGGCGCCGCGCCCGGCTCCCTCGGCCCGCTGAACCTGCCGCTGCCCTGCATCATCGACCGCTCCGTCGCCCTGATGAGCAACTTTGCCGCCGGCGCCAACGTCGACGACAAGCACTACTTCGGCGTGAACTGGGAACGCGACCTGCCGGTACCGGAAGTCGCCGACCTGCGTAACGTCGTGGAAGGCGACCCGAGCCCGGACGGCAAGGGCACGCTGGTGATTCGTCGCGGCATCGAAGTGGGCCACATCTTCCAGCTCGGCACCAAGTACAGCGAAGCCATGAAGCTTGCCGTACTGGGCGAGAACGGCAAGCCGGTCACCCTGATCATGGGCTGCTACGGCATCGGTGTATCCCGCGTAGTCGCCGCCGCCATCGAGCAGAACTACGACGACCGCGGCATCCTCTGGCCGGCCGCCCTGGCGCCCTTCCAGGTCGCCATCGTGCCGATGAAGTACGAGAACGAGGCCGTGCGCGCCGCCACTGACAAGCTCTACGCGGACCTCACCGCCGCTGGCTTCGAAGTGCTGCTGGACGACCGCGACAAGAAGACCAGCCCCGGCGTGAAGTTCGCCGACATGGAGCTGATCGGCATCCCGCACCGCATCGTGGTCAGCGAGCGCGGCCTGGACGAAGGCACCCTGGAGTACAAGGGTCGCCGTGACGCCGAGTCGCAGCCTGTCGCCCTGTCCGACCTGCAAGCTTTCATCACGGCCAAGATCGGCAACTGAGCAGAGCGATGTCCACCCGAAGTACCTCAAGCCTCGTGGCTGCCGCCCTGTGCGGCAGCCTTCTGCTGAGCGGCTGCGCCAACCAGCTGCCGCAACGCAGCGAGCATGAAGAGCGTGTCGAGCGCAAATTGCTCGACCACAGCCTGCAGATCGACGTGGGCACCCCGGGCACGCTGGAACTGCCGCAGCGGCGTATTCGCGTGCAGGAACAGAAGACCTTCGAAGTCACCGAGTTCGAGGTCACCCGCCGCTACGACCGCTACACGCCGTACCAGGGCTGGCGCAAGGTCTACGAAATGCCGCTGGGCGTCGTCGCCTTCGTTGGCGGTATCGGCGCCAACGTGGTCAACGTGTTCGCCCTGGGCAACCTGCCCGAGAGCGTCACCCGCGGCTGGATCCGCTACGGCATCGATGGCATGAATCCGTTCATGAACGTCGAGTCCAACGGCCGTGCCGAGCAGAACCTGGCCTCGATCGACGAAAAACAGCGCGACAAGCGCACCGAGTACTCCAGCCTGCCCTGGTCGGAGCGCCCGGTGACCGTCACCGCCGGCAAGAACTCCCAGGAGCTGCTGACCGACCGTCACGGCGTGCTGCGCCTGAATCTGCTGGAAGGCCCGTTCAGCGACGACGAGGTCAGCCGCATCGGCCGCCTGCAGTTCAGCGTCCAGGACCCTTCCGACGACACCCGCGCCGACGCCAGCCTGCTGGTCAGCCGCTCTCTGCGCGGCAAGCTGCAGGAAGCCCACGCCCTGATTTACGATGACCTGGAAGGTGACGATGTGCACCACTGGGTACACCGGGTGAAACGCCTCTCCGACCTGGGCCTGGAAGAGGAAGCGAGCGAACTGGAACAGAGCCTGATCGAGCTGACCCGCAACGATCCGGAGCTGCAGAAGGAGTTTCTCCACAGCCTGATGACCGACGCCGGTCGCCTGGCAGCGGACCCCGGCGTCAGCAACTGACACCTAGCGGCGAACGATGAAGCCGGTGATGCCCTGGGGTGTCATCGGCTGCAGCTCCACCGCCGCCACCTTCGCCTTTACCGGTCCGCGCGCCAACCATTTCTCCAGCTCGCGTACCGCGTCTTCCTCGCCTTCGACCAACAGCTCCACGCGCCCATCTTCGAGGTTGCGTACCCAGCCGTCGATTTCCAGGCGCTCGGCCTGCTCCTGGGTGCTCTGGCGGTAATAAACACCCTGTACCTTGCCGCTGATGTAGCCGTGCAGACAGATCCTGGCCATTACTGTTTCTCCTCGCGCAACGCGCCAAGGCGCGCCAGCACGCCGGCGGCGGTCTGCTCGCCGAGCAACTGCTCGCGCAGCTTGCCCTCAGGGTCGACGATGTAGGTTACAGGCAAGGCTTCACTGCGCGGCAGGCTGAACCGCGGCGCGGGGTCATCGGCCAGCACGGTGTACTGCACGCCCAGTGCCTGTGAAGCCTTTGCCAGGTCTGCATCGCGCAGCCCATCGAAGTTCACCCCCAGCACCCGGAAGCCCTTGGCCTTGCCCTCCTCCGCCAGGTGATTCAGCTCGGGAATCTCCTTGCGACAGGGCGCGCACCACTCGGCCCAGTAATTGATAACTAGCCACTGGCCATCTACGCCGGCAGCGGGTACTTTCTGTCCATGCTGATCGGTGCCATAGTCCGCCGAGCAGCCGGCCAGGATCAGGCCGGCCATCAAGCCCATCACAATACGGAGCCGCACTCCCATGCCTTCAATCCTCGTGTATGCGGGGTGGTCATGATGCTCGATGCCCTGCGCCTGGAGGTGCCGGACATCCTCGAAGAAGACGCCGAGGCAATGAGCAACCTGGCGGCCGGGCTACAGGAATCGCGGCAGCAGCCCCTGCAGGAAGGTTTGCAGAAGGCTCTGGGCACGCTGTTCCGCCTCAACCGATGCGCGCTGACCTTACTGGAAAGGCAGCGCGCCCTGCAAAGCCTCAGCGAAGAATACCGGCATTACGAACGGCTGATCCGCCAGGAAAAGACGCCGCCGGCGTTGTTCGTGCACTTCTGCAGCGAGCTGGCCGCCGGCTTCAAGCGCCTGTTGCTGCAGATCCTGCACGGCCACAAGCCTTCGCGGCCGCACATGGCCTGGTGCTTGTACATGGCCCAGCATTTCCTCGCCCAGGCCCTGTTGCGCCATTACCAGCAATACCAGCAGCCGCCCGGCAGCCTCTGGCGTGACAGCCACCTGCTCTACTGGATCGGCGAGCATCAGGAGTGCCTGGACGAGCCGGTTGCCGCCGCTTTCGACCCGGTGCCCGCAGGCACCTTGCGCGGGCTGTACCAGCAGATCCTGCTGCTGGCCCTGAGCAATCCGTTCCACCTGACCGAAGGGGAAGCCCCGCAACTGTTCAGCGCGCTGGCACCGCTGGCCGCACTGGGTCGACTGCTGCCCTGGGACGATGAGGAACAGGAAGGCTTCGTGGTCGACCTGGGCTCTGACCAACCGTGCCTGGCCGCAGAGCAGGCACGCGATGCCCCGAAGGAGCAACTGCGCCGGCTGGAACTGGGTGCCCTGCTGATCGCCCTGCACGATCCCGCGCCGCTGCGTCGACTGGAGCAAGGCGCACTGCTGGATCGCGTCCGCCACCACTGGCTGGGCCACCAGACGCGCCGCCATGAGCGTGCAGAACAAACCGGCAACTGCCGCGTGGTAGTCGGCCTCCCAGCCATCCAGCAGCACCTGCTGGACAGCTCAGCCAGCCCCTGCCGGGAAGCCACGCTGATGGATGCCAGCGCGGGCGGCGCGCGCATTCTCTGTTCCGGCCAGCAGGCCGGGCAGCTCCCGGTCGGCCAACTCCTGCTGATCCCCAGCAACGGCGGCACTCCCACCCTGGCCGTGGTGCGCTGGCGACACCTCAACAGTGACGGGCTGCACCTGGGCCTGCGTTACCTCAAAGGGCTTCCCCGCCCGGTCTGGCTGCGCCGCGCACCTGACGCGCAGCGTCACCCCGGCGTGCTGCAGAGCACACCGGAACCGGGCAACGGCTGGTATCACGGGCTCTGGGTCGCCCAGGGGCAATTCGTCGAAGGCGAAAACCTCTGGCTGCAACTGGCCAGCTTCGACAACCAGACCATCCTGCCCCTGCCGGCAGCCAACCTCAGCACGCCACTGGTAGCTCGCCACCCGCTGCGCCTGGCCTGATTGTCGATTTTGGGAGAGATGTCACAGGCAAGATCGGCAGTAGGCCCGATATGCCAGGCATCTGCCTCCCTATAATTCGAACGTTCGTTCTGACTCTCGGGACGATTCTCGCTCGCCGATAACTCAGCGGCCTTCAGAATGCGACTGGCGCCATGCACGCCAGCCTCCAGCGACAGGACAGCCAGATGCAGCCTACAGACCAGCTTGTCAGCAAGGTTCCCAGCCATATTGTCGCCAGCGCCCGGCCGGCCAATGCGGCGAATGGAGGACGGCTGGCCGACTTCAATGTCGCGGTCTGGTTACATCTGCCCGGCGTAGCGGACCTGCCGGTAACACTGTTGCTCAACTACCGCGATGGGGAGCGCAGCCGGGAAGTGGTGATCGACCATGGCACGGTCAATAAACAGAGTCGCATCCTGCTCTCAGGTGTGGCCCGACTGCCGTTCTCCCTGCGGATCGAGGATGCGCAGATCAAGCTTCGCGCGGCCGTTCCTCTGTCGCGGGTGATTGCCGAGGAGGTCTTCATGCAGGCGGTAGAGCAACAGGCGGGCGCCGCGCGTCCGGTAGCCACCAGCCTCTAAGGGTCAGCCCAGCTGTCGCACCGGGGTTTCATCCGACGACTCGGCCGCAACGCTTTCGGCGTTGTCGTGCGGGACGGACGGCAGGAGCGATTCAGGCCAGCAGCTGAATTGCAGACCAGTGATTCGATTCAACCGCTCCAGAGCGCTCGTCAGATCGCGCTGATGCAGGTGCACTACGTTGTTCTGGTCTTTTTTCATGGATTCGCTGGCCTTGGAGGAACTTCTGAAGGACTTCTGTGTCCTGTTACCTCCATAGCCAGAACTGTGCCAATTCTGAAATAGCGAGAATTGGCGCATTTCTGAAGTGGTACAAAGCCGCGACAGAATCAGATTCGCCGCAAACTGACGTTTTGCGTCACTCGGAATGTGACGGCTTCAACCATTTCGCCAGGCTATCGCCGAACAGCTCCTGTCGGTCAGCCTGATAGCGCGCCAGCGTTTCTCGCAACTGCGGGTACCACGGCTCATCCAGAGTCGTCGGCAAGGCCTCCAGACACGGCAATGGCCAGGGGCTGCGGTTGAGCAGGTGGTGCAGGCTGTAGCTGCCCAGGTCGCGGCACAGCACCCAGGCCGCGGTGGTCGAGCCGGCGCGGCAGACCAGTTGCTCGCCCTCCAGGAAATCCAGCACCTCTTCCCACTCGTCTTCCGGCAGCAACCAGCCCGCCCGATGCAGGTGCGCCAGGCGCGTCGGCAAGCCATGGCGCTGGCGGTCGAAGAACACCCGCAGTACGCCGAGGATGACCAGCAGGCGTGGCATGGCGCGTCGACGCCAGAGCCGGGTCGACGACAGGTTGCAGACCAGCTCCGCACCAAACAGCACGATCAGCCACGACAGGTAGATCCACAGCAGGAACAGCGGCACCGTGGCGAAGGCACCGTAGATCAGCTTGTAGCCGGGGAAGAAGCTGACATAGAAGCCGAACAGCGACTTCGCCGCTTCGAACAGGATCGAGGTGAACACACCGCCGGCCAGGGCGTGCAGGAACGGCACCCGCGCGTTGGGCACCGCCGCATAGATCAGGGTGAAGGCCGCCACGCTGGCCAGCAATGGCATGAACTTCAGCAGCATCGCCGCACCCGGCAGCGCATGGGGGCCGGAGAGCAGCGACAGCGAAGTGATGTAGGTGGACACGGCGAAACCGGTCCCCAGCAGCAACGGGCCCAGGCTGAGGATCGCCCAGTACAGCAGGAAGCGCGTTACGCCCCGCCGTGGTTGACGCACACGCCAGATGGCGTTGAAGGCCTTCTCGATGGTCACCAGCATGGTGAACGCAGTCACCGCCAGGAAGGCCACGCCCAGCCAGGTCAGGTGGCGCGCCTGCACGGTGAAGTTGCGCAGGTAGGCTTCCACTGCCTCGCCGGTAGAGGGCACGAAGTTGCGGAACACGAACAGCTGGATGCGCTCGCCCATGCCCTCGAAGGCCGGTACGGCGGAGAGCATGGCGAAGGTCACGGTCATCATCGGGACGACCGCGAACAGCGTGGTGTAGGTCAGGGCCGCGGCGCTGTTGGGCGCCTTGTCGGCCAGGAAGCGCTGGACCAGATAGCGGCCGAATTCGACCAGGCCCTGCAAGCGTTCGTGCATGAAGTGTCCTTTGGCTGCACTGAAAAAACCGTCCTCGTAGATCGCGGCGAACGACAGCGGTTCAGTCCAGTCCGAGGAGGCGGTTAGAATAGCCGCCACTTCATCGGCCTTGCGAGTCCCGGCACATGAGCCAGATTTCACTTTTTCATAATCCGCGCTGCTCCAAATCCCGCGGCGCCCTCGAACTGCTCGAGGAACGCGCCATCCAGCCCGAGATCATCCGCTACCTGGAAACTCCGCCCAGCGCGGCCGAACTCAAGGCGCTGCTCGGTAAGCTGGGCATCGGCGCACGCCAACTGCTGCGCACCGGCGAGGACGAATACAAGGAGCTGAACCTGGCCAACCCGGCACTGGGCGACGACCAACTGATCGAGGCGATGGCCAGCCATCCCAAGCTGATCGAGCGGCCGATCCTCGTCGTCGGCGACAAGGCGGTCATCGGCCGCCCGCCGGAGAAGGTTCTGGAGATCCTGCCTTGAGCACGCCTTACGTCCTCGTCCTCTACTACAGCCGCCACGGCGCCACCGCCGAAATGGCCCGGCAGATTGCCCGCGGCGTCGAGGCCGGCGGCCTGGAAGCGCGCGTGCGCACGGTGCCGGCGGTGTCCACCGAGTGCGAAGCCGTCGCCCCGGACATTCCGGCAGAAGGCGCGCTCTACGCCACCCTGGATGACCTGAAGGACTGCTCCGGCCTGGTCCTCGGCAGCCCGACCCGCTTCGGCAACATGGCCGCGCCGCTCAAGTACTTCCTCGATGGCACCAGCAGCCTGTGGCTGACCGGTGGCCTGGTAGGCAAGCCGGCGGCAGTCTTCACCTCGACCGCCAGCCTGCATGGCGGCCAGGAAACCACCCAGCTGTCGATGCTGCTGCCACTGCTGCACCACGGCATGATCGTCACCGGCATTCCCTACAGCGAGCCCGCCCTGCTGGAAACCCGCGGCGGCGGCACGCCTTACGGCGCCAGCCATTTCGCCGGCGCCGATGGCAAGCGCAGCCTGGACGAACACGAGATCACCCTGTGCCGCGCGCTCGGAAAGCGCCTGGCCGAAGTCGCCCGCAAACTGGAGAGCTGAATGGCCCGCAAGAACAAACCGCTGCCGCCCATGGACTGGCTCAAACCCCGGCTGGCCGCCAGCCGCGCGGTGGCGCTGGGCAGCTTCATCGGGCTGATCCTGCTCATCGTCATCTGGGACCTGCTGTTCGCCGACGCCCACGGCGGCGCGCGCTGGGTACCCTGGGTGTTCCTGGGCTTCAAGCTGCTGCCGCTGCTGGTCGTGGCGCCGGGCATCCTGATCGGTAGCGCGCGTGGCCATGCCTGGGCGTGCTACGTGATCAACCTGTACTTCATCCTCGGCGTGCTCAACGCCTTCGATCCCAACCACGCCATCTTCGGCTGGGCGGAGATCATCCTCAGCGTGTCGCTGTTCTGCTCGGCGCTGATGTACACGCGCTGGCGCTTCCAGTACGACCGCAAGCTGGCCGGCGAAGGCCAGGAACCGCAGCAGGAAGCGACGAGCGTCTGATAAGGGAGTCGGGGAAACCGGGGCTTACCAGCCCATGGTTTCCTTGAGGAAGGGAATGGTCAGCTTGCGCTGCGCCTGCAGCGAGGCCTTGTCCAGCTCGTCCAGCAGGTCGAAGAGGAACTGCATGCTGCGCGCGCCACGGGTAAGGATAAAGCGCCCCACTTCATCGGTCAGGTGCAGCCCACGGCGCGAGGCGCGCAGCTGAAGGGCGCGCAGCTTCTCGTCATCGGTCAGCGGGTGCAGCTGGAAGATCAGCGAGAGCGTCAGGCGGGATTTCAGGTCCGGCAGCTTCACCCCCAGCTCGCGCGGCGACACCGAGGCCGACAGCAGCAGCTTGCGGCCGGAATCGCGCAGGCGGTTGAACAGGTGGAACAGCGCCTCTTCCCATTCGCGCTTGCCGGCCAGGGCGTCGAGATCGTCCAGGCACACCAGCTCGCGCTGTTCGAGGTTGTCGAAGATTTCCGGACCGTAGGCCACCAGGTCCGCCATCGGCAGGTAGACGGACGGCTCACCCAGTTGCTCGGACCGAATGCAGGCAGCCTGCAGCAGGTGACTGCGGCCCACGCCTTCGGCGCCCCAGAGATAGATCAGGCTTTCCGTCCACCCCGCCTCGGGCTCGCAAAGACGCTCGACATAGCCGAGCGCCGCGGCGTTGGCACCGGGGTAGTAGTTGGCGAACGTTGCGTCATCGCGCAGACGTACGCTGAGTGGGAGCTGCATAGGAGTCATGCCGGGCCGGGCGTTTCTTCAATCGCTTGGGGTGGGCCTTGGTGACTGAAAGTTTATCCAAATCAGAAGGATAACGCAGCTACCACGTGCGACTCAGAGCCACCGGCGCCGGGAAGCGGGACTTCGCCCGCCTCCGCAGGGCTCATTACCAGTGGAAGCGCAGGGTGTTCTGCGCCGGCACGGCCGCGTTCGGCACCGGTTGGCCATTGGCGTCGACCGCCGGTTGCGCCGGCTCCGCCGGGGCTTCCTGCAGGCGGGCCAGAGCCAGTTGCGCACGCAGTTGCTCGGGGCTGGCGGTGACGCGGTAGACGAGACGGTTGCCCTGTACCTCCACCAGCTTGGCGCCCATGGGCTCCAGCAGGCGCGAGACTTCGGCGTAGCGCGCCAGGTCGGCGCCCTCGATCTGCAGGACCTGGGCCGAAGCCGAGCCTGCCGAACCGACGAAACGCTGCGACAGGCGCTGGGACACGCCGAGCATTACCGCATCGGCCAGCGCGTCCGGGGTATCGCCCTGGGCCTGGCCCTGTTCGCGGCTGTCGCCCATCCACACGCGCCAGGTGGCGGTCCACTTGCCGTCGGCTTCCTTGGCGTCCACCGCCAGCAGGGCATCGGCGCCGTAGCGTTCGGAGGCGGACTTCAAAACATCCGGCTGGGCGGCGTTGAGATTTTCGGGAGTACCGACCTGCTGTTCGCTGAGGTCGGCGATCGGCAGGCGCAGCGGCAGGCCGCGGCGCTGGGCGGCGCGGTTCAGCGGGGCGGAGGCTTCCTGGCTGTCGCCGACCAGGCTGCTGCCGTTGGCGCTTTCGTTCAGCCACCAGGCCAGCACGCTCGGGCGGCTGGCACCCCAGACCGGCAGGCCGGCCTGGCGCAGGGCGTTGTCGGTGGCAGTCGGGTCGAAGTCCACCACCAGCGCCATGGGCGGGCCATTCTCGAAGCCGTACTGGCTGATCAGTTGCTGCGGGTCCTTGAAGTAGCCGGCCAGGGCCGGGCTCTGCGCAGCGCTGGCATTGCCGGTCAGGCGCAGTACCAGGGTCTGCAGGGCGCGGGTCAGGCCGGCGTTGCGCTCGTCCGGCTGCTGGGAGGCGACCGGTTCGTGCACCTGGTACAGGTTGCCCAGCGTTTCAGCGAAGGACGGCAGGCTGAACAGCGTCAGGCAGAGGATCAACAGGCGGGCGGTCAGGCGCATGGCGGGTTCTCGCGCAGGAAAACGAAGGCACCGTCGACAAACGCGACGGCAAGGAAGGCCTATACCTTAAACAGCCGTCCGGCCAGCGGCAACAGCGCGAGATGGCCGCTGCCGGGCAAGCCTGATAAAATCCCGCGCCTCCCGCGCAGGCCGGGAAGCGCAAACGGCGCACCCGGCGGCAAGACGAATCATCCCTTCTATAGGCCTGGATTTATGAGCAGCAAGCAACCCTCGTTGAGCTACAAGGACGCCGGTGTGGACATCGACGCCGGCGAAGCCCTGGTCGAACGCATCAAAGGCGTCGCCAAGCGCACCGCACGTCCTGAAGTGATGGGAGGCCTGGGTGGCTTTGGCGCTCTGTGCGAAATCCCGGCTGGCTACAAGCAACCCGTGCTGGTGTCCGGCACCGATGGCGTCGGCACCAAGCTGCGACTGGCGCTGAACCTGAACAAGCACGACAGCATCGGCCAGGACCTGGTCGCCATGTGCGTGAACGACCTGGTCGTCTGCGGCGCCGAGCCACTGTTCTTCCTCGACTACTACGCCACCGGCAAACTCAATGTCGACGTGGCCGCCACCGTGGTCACCGGCATCGGTGCCGGCTGCGAGCTGGCCGGCTGCTCCCTGGTCGGTGGTGAAACCGCCGAAATGCCGGGCATGTACGAAGGCGAAGACTACGACCTGGCTGGCTTCTGCGTCGGCGTGGTGGAAAAATCGGAAATCATCGACGGCTCGAAAGTGGTTGCCGGCGACGCCCTGATCGCCCTGCCCTCCTCCGGCCCGCACTCCAACGGTTACTCGCTGATCCGCAAGATCATCGAAGTCTCCGGCGCCGACATCGAATCCACCCAGCTGAACGGCAAGCCCCTCGCCGACCTGCTGATGGCCCCGACCCGCATCTACGTCAAGCCGCTGCTGCAACTGATCAAGCAGACCGGCGCGGTCAAGGCCATGGCCCACATTACCGGCGGCGGCCTGCTGGACAACATCCCGCGCGTGCTGCCGGACAACGCCCAGGCGGTGGTCGATGTAGCCAGCTGGCAGCGCCCGGCGGTCTTCGACTGGCTGCAGGAAAAAGGCAACGTCGACGAGACCGAGATGCACCGCGTGCTGAACTGCGGCGTCGGCATGGTCATCTGCGTCGCCCAGGATCAGGTCGATGCTTCCCTGAAGGCCCTGCGTGACGCCGGCGAGCAGCCGTGGGTCATCGGCCGCATCGAGGCTTGTGCCGCCGACGCCGAGCGCGTGGTCCTGAACAACCTGAAAGGCCACTGATGTCCACACCTTGCAATGTCGTGGTGCTAATTTCCGGCTCCGGCAGCAACCTGCAAGCCCTGATCGACAGTCTCGCCGGCGCCGACACGCCGGCAGTGATCCGCGCGGTGATCTCCAACCGCGCGGACGCTTACGGCCTGGAGCGCGCGCGTAAGGCCGGCATCGAGACCCGTTTCCTCGACCACAAGGCCTACGCCGACCGCGAAAGCTTCGATGCCGCGCTGATCCAGGCCATCGATGGCTTCGACGCCGACCTGGTGCTGCTCGCCGGCTTCATGCGCATCCTCAGCGCCGACTTCGTGCGTCACTATCAGGGCCGCCTGCTGAACATCCATCCGTCCCTGTTGCCCAAGTACAAGGGCCTGCACACGCACCAGCGGGCGCTGGAGGCTGGCGATGCCGAGCACGGCTGCAGCGTACACTTCGTCACGGAGGAACTTGATGGTGGTCCTCTGGTCGTACAGGCGGCAATCCCGGTAGAGTCTGACGACACGCCGGAAACGCTGGCCCAGCGCGTGCACGTGCAGGAACATGTGATCTATCCGCTGGCCATGCGCTGGTTCGCCGAAGGCCGAGTCAGGCTCGGCGAACATGGCGCCATGCTGGATGGGGAGCTTCTGCCCGCATCCGGCCATTCGTACCGAACCTAGGAGATTCGCGATGCGTAGAGCTCTGTTATTCCTGATGGCCGTGCTGACCCTGCCGGCCCAGGCTTATGAGCTGGAACCGTTCGACGCCAGCTACACCGCCGACTGGAAGCAGATGCCCATCAGCGGCACCGCCTCCCGCAGCCTCAAGCAAGGCGACGGCGGCCGCTGGGAGCTGAATTTCAAGGCCTCCATGCTGCTCGCCAGCCTGACCGAGAACAGCACGTTCAAGGTCGAGAACGACACCTACCTGCCGCTGACCTACCGCTGGGCCCGCGAAGGCCTGGGCAAGAACAAGCAGACCGAGCTCGATTTCGACTGGGCCGAGAAGCAGGTGCTGGGCAGCGACCGTGGCGACCAGGTACGCCAGCCGCTGAACAAGGGCCAACTGGACAAGTCCACCTACCAACTCGCGCTGCAGCATGACGTGGCCGTTGGCAAGAAGGCCATGAGCTACCAGGTCATCGAGGGAACCGACGTCGATACCTACGACTTCCGTGTTCTCGGCGAGGAGAAGGTGCGTACCCAGGCCGGCCTGATCACCGCGATCAAGGTGGAGCGGGTGCGTGACCCCACCAAGAGCAACCGCAAGACCATCCTCTGGTTTGCCAAGGATTGGGACTTCCTCCTCGTGCGCCTGTACCAACAGGAGTCCGACGGCAAGGAGTACCAGATCATGCTCAAGGAAGGCACCGTGAACGGCAAGGCGGTTCAGGGGGAGAAAGGCTGATCCTTCAGCGCACAAGAAAAGCCGGGCGATGCCCGGCTTTTTTATTGGCCGCTCACTGCGGCGTACAGCGCTTCGTAGGAACGAGGGGGAAGCCCAGTCCTTGCTCGCGAACAGAGCCACCCGGCGACATCGATGTTGGTCGATCCGCGGGCAATAACGATGGCGCCCCCTCGCACCCACAGGGCCTACGCCACGAGTGGCGCAGAAACGAAAAAGCCGGGCAACGCCCGGCTTTTCCTTGCTTGGAGAATCAGCCTTCGTTCGACGGCTTGCGCTTGAATCGCCGTGCGATCCAGCCGATGGCCAGGGCCGGGACGATCCACAGCTTCTTCAGCAGAACCAGCAGGGTGGCGAACAGGCCAACCTTGGCAGCAACCTTGCCGGCGATCAGCGCGCCCAGGCCGTAGGCGGCAACCTTGTCGACGCTGGGATTGAAGTCGACGTAGCGGTTGCCCGGGTTGAACTCGGTCATCGCCAATACCTTGCCGACGTTCTTCTCGATTTCCGGCAGTTGCTCCATGCCCGCGACGAAGTTCAAAACCAGCACGCCTTTGCGGCCCAGCGCGCGGATGTTGTAGTTCAGCGTGTGCTCCTTGGCGTCGCCGAACTGCAGCTCCTTGGCCCAGTAGAGCTTCTTCTCGGCGGCGTCGTAACGCGGCGGCGCGGCCCAGCCAATCAGCTGGATGGCCTCGAAACCCTGCTGCTCGCGCTGCGGATTGGCCTGCTTGAGGTCGTCCTGCATGTCCTTGAGCATCTCGGCGTAATCGATCTTCGCCGCGTCCTCGTCGGACACGTAGCCGCTCTCCTCGTATTGCACAGTCACTGCCCAGGAGGCGGCTTCGAAGGGCGAGACGCCGGCCGGCATCAGCATGCCCAGCGGCGGCTCGGAGCTGGGCGGGTTACCCCAGGCTTCCAGTACGCGCTCGGCATCCTTGCTGTCGAGGAAGACGAAATTATCCGGCAGGTCGAAGGTGGCGAGGTTGTCGCCCACTACCACCTTGCCCTTCTGGAAATGCAGGCTGGCGACGAAGGTCTCGGGCGACATCTCCTCGTCCGACTCGGCGGCGGGAGCAGCGGCAGCCGCGGGGGCTTCGCTCTGGTTGGAGGTAGCGGGTGCAGCGAACGCCGGGGCAGCGACGGCCTGGGCGAGCAAGGCAACGAGGAAGAGGGCTTTGCCATCCATAGAGGTGAATCTCCTGAATCGAATCCATGACATCGGCGGCCACCGGTGGTGGCGCCGGGCGCGGATTGTCTCACTGACCCAGTCGGTCTGTAACAGGAAATTTCTGCATTCGGGCACGGAGCCAACATTCACCTGCAGGAGCGAGCTTGCTCGCGAACAAGTCAGCCGGCAGCGCCTGTGCCAAGCGGTTCGCGAGCGAGCTCGCTCCTACATGAGGGCTGTCCTCACAGCTGGCTGGCGATGGCCTTCTCGATGGCGGCCTGCAGCTCGGGGTCATCCGGCTTGGTCAGGCTGGAAAACTCCGCCACCACCTTGCCCTGGCGGTCCACTACGTACTTGAAGAAATTCCAGCGCGGCACCTGGTCGGCCTGCTGGGCGAGATCCTTGAACAGCGGGATCGCCTCGTCGCCGCTGACGTGCTGCACCGAGGTCATGTTGAAGGTCACACCGTAGTTGCCGTAGCAGATCTTCGCGGTCTCGGCGGCGTCCGCGTCTTCCTGCTTGAAATCGTCGGAGGGCACGCCGAGTACTTCCAGGCCCTGGCCCTTGTACTTCTGGTAGACGGCTTCGAGCCCTTTGAATTGCGGGGTGAAGCCGCAGTGGCTGGCGGTATTCACAATCACCAGCGGCTTGCCGGCGTACAGCTTGCACAGGTCGAGCACATCCTTGGAACGCAGTTTGGGCAGTTCGCCCTGGGTCTTGAGCAGCGCCGGGCAATCGGCGGCCTGGGCCGCCAGCGGCAAGAGAAGAGAGAGAGCGAGCAGGGAAAGACGCATGGCAGTGATCCTCGAATTATCCCGTCACGCTACCCCGCACGACGGGCATCAGCAACTGCCCATGCCCAACTGCATCAGCGCGAGGCCACCACGTTGCCAGCCCCACCACGCCAGGCCCGCCAGCGCCAGGCCGAGGCCCAGCACCAGCGCGATCACCACTGGGCGCTTCACGCCGTCCCCAGCGCGGCGCGCTCGACAGGACGCTCGCGCACCGGCCAGTTGAGCAGGCCGGCCAGCAGGCTGAGGAGGATGGAAATCTGCCAGACCAGGTCGTAGTTGCCGGTGTGGTCATACACGTAGCCGCCCAGCCAGCCGCCGAGGAAGGCGCCGATCTGGTGGAACAGGAAGGTGATGCCGCCGAGCATCGACAGGTTGCGTACGCCGAACAGCGTGGCCACCGTGCCGTTGGTGAGCGGCACCGTGGACAGCCACAGCAGGCCCATGGCAATGCCGAACAGGTAGGCAGTCCAGACCGTCAACGGCGCCCAGAGGAAGGCGATGATCACCACGCCGCGCAGCAGGTACAGGCCGGTGAGCAGCTTGGGCTTGCTCATTCGCCCGCCGAGCCAGCCGGCGATATAGGTGCCGAACACGTTGAACAACCCCACCAGCGCCAGCACCGTGGTACCGACGGTGGCCGGCAGGTGACGGTCCACCAGGTATGCCGGCAGATGTACGCCGATGAACACTACCTGGAAGCCGCAAACGAAGAAGCCCAGAGACAGCAGCCAGAAGCCGGAATGCCCCGCCGCCTCGCGCAGCGCCTCGGCCAGGGTTTGCTCGTGCCCCTGCATAGGCAGCGGCTTGTCCTTCATCAGCGCGGCCAGCGGCACGATCAGCGCCACCATCAGGCCGAGGGCGAGCAGCGCGGCAGACCAGCCGAGCCAGCTGATCAGCCCGAGCGTGCCGGGCAGCATGGCGAACTGGCCGAACGAGCCCGCCGCCGCCGAGATGCCCATCGCCATGCTGCGCTGCTCCAGCGGCACCGCGCGGCCGACCGCGCCGAGGATCACCGAGAACGAGGTACCCGACAGGCCAATACCGATCAACAGGCCGGCGCTCATCGACAGGCTGAAGGCCGAATCGGAATAGCCCATCAGCACCAGGCCGATGGCATAGAGGATGCCGCCCACCACCACCGTGCGCATCGCGCCGAAGCGGTCGGCAATGGCCCCGGTGAACGGCTGGGCGATGCCCCAGATCAGATTCTGCAGGGCGATGGCGAAGGCGAAGGTCTCGCGCCCCCAGCCGAATTCGGCGCTCATCGGCGCCAGGAACAGGCCGAAGCCGTGGCGGGTGCCCAGGGACAGGGCGAGGATCAGGGCGCCGGATAGCAGTATCCAGAACCCCGTACGCGACAGCTTCGACATCACTTGCTCCTACACGGGTATATACCCGCTTCTAATCGTTCGTATCCAGTGCACGCTGGCCTGCGCTAGCTCTCCAGCGCGGCCAGTTCATCCAGCAGGGCTTCCAGTTGCCGACGCTTGTCATCGCCCAGGTGAACCGCTACATCCTGCTGCGCCGCGTCCCAGGCTTCGCCGCCGCGGACAATGCGTTCCAATCCTGCGGGAGTCAGCGCGACGATGCGGTTGCGCAGGTCCTCACCCTCTTCCAGCTTCACCAGGCCGTCGGCTTCCAGCGGCTTGAGGTTGCGCCCCAGGGTGCTGCGGTCCAGGCCCATGGCCTCGGCCAGGTCGGAGATGCTCGGCTGCTCCAGCCGCGACAGATGTCGCAACAGGGAAAACTGCGCAGTCGTCAGCCCGACGCCTTTCAAGGCATCGTCGTAGACGCGGGTCACGGCACGGGCCGAGCGGCGCAGTTTGGTACAGAGACATTGGGTAGTCAGCATGGGATACGTGTATATACCCGCAATCGCTCAAGCGCAATGGCCGATGCGGCCGATTGTCCCATCTGCCAGCGCCCGGCGTTGGCGCAGCCAAGGGCACCGCATCGCGCCAGCCGTATAACTGCGGCCATCCAGCCCCGCGATTTCGGCGGGGCGCATCACGGTCCGAGGTCCCCGATGCCCGTCTACAAAGCCCCGCTGCGCGACACCCGTTTCCTGCTCAACGAAGTCTTCGATTTCCCCGGCCACTACCAGAACCTGGTGAATGGCGGCGAAGCCACGCCGGACATGGTCGATGCCATCCTCGGCGAATGCGCCAGGCTCTGCGAAGAGGTGATCGCCCCGCTCTACCACAGCGGCGACGAGGAAGGGTGCCACCTGGAGAACGGCGAAGTACGCACGCCCAAGGGTTTCAAGGAAGCCTACGACGCCTACATGGCCGGCGGCTGGCAGGGCCTGTCGCACCCGGTGGAATATGGCGGCCAGGGCCTGCCGATGAGCCTGGGCGCGCTCAAGCAGGAAATGCTGGGCACCGCCAACTGGCCGTTCTCCATGTACCCGGGCCTGTCGCTGGGCGCGATGAACACCGTGATGCAGCACGGCACCGAGGAGCAGAAACACACCTACCTCACCCCGCTCACCGAAGGCCGCTGGGGCGGCACCATGTGCCTCACCGAGCCGCAGTGCGGCACCGACCTGGGCCAGGTGAAGACCCGCGCGGAATCCAACGCCGACGGCAGCTACGCCATCACCGGCACCAAGATCTTCATCTCCTCGGGCGAGCACGATCTCACCGAGAACATCGTGCACATCGTCCTCGCCCGCCTGCCGGATGCACCGAAAGGCACGCGCGGCATCTCGCTGTTCATCGTGCCCAAGTTCCTTCCAGGCGAAGGCGGCTCCCTCGGCCCGCGCAACGGCGTGAGCTGCGGTGCGCTGGAGAAGAAGATGGGTATCAAGGCCTCGGCCACCTGCGTGATGAACTTCGACGGCGCCACCGGCTACCTGATCGGCGAGCCGAACAAGGGCCTGGAATGCATGTTCACCTTCATGAACAGCGCGCGCATCGGCACCGCGATCCAGGGCGTGGCCACCGCCGAGCTGGCCTACCAGGGCGCGCTGGCCTATGCCCGCGAGCGTCGCTCCATGCGTGCCCTTTCCGGCACCAAGGAGCCGGGGGAGATCGCCGACACGCTGATGCACCACGGCGATGTGCGCCGCATGCTGCTGACCCAGAAGGCCGTGGCCGAGGGCGGCCGCGCGCTGATCTACCTGGCCACCCAGTACGCCGACAAGATGATCCAGGGCCTGCTGACCAACGATAACGCCGAGTACGACCGCTGGGACGACAAGCTCGGCTTCCTCACCCCGATCCTCAAGGGCTGCCTGACTGAACTGGGCCTGGAGAGCGCCAACCTCGGCATGCAGGTGTTCGGCGGCCACGGCTACATCAAGGAACACGGCATGGAGCAGATCGTCCGCGATGCGCGGATCGCCACGCTCTACGAGGGCACCACCGGCATCCAGGCGCTGGACCTGCTCGGCCGCAAGGTGCTGCTGATGACCCAGGGCAAGGCCGTACGCGACTTCACCCGGCAAGTGGCGAAATTCGCCGTCGACCTGCTCAAGCAGGAACCGGCCATGCGTGGCCGCGCGCTCACGCTGCTCAAGCTCTGCGCGCAGTGGAACATCCTCACGCTGCGCATCGCCCTCACCGCCCGCAAACAGCGCGACCTGGTGAGCACCGCCAGCCACGAGTATCTGATGTTCTCCGGCTACGCCGCGCTGGCGTATTCCTGGGCGCTGCAGGAAGCCGCCGCACGCAAGCGCCTGCGCCAGGGCGGCAGCGAGTCGAGCGACTTCTACAAGGCGAAGATCGCCACCAGCGACTTCTACTTCGCCCGCCTGCTACCCCGCGCCAAGGGGCACGCGGCGGCGATGGCCAAGCCGGTACGGTCGATCATGGGGTTGAAGACGGAGCATTTCGCGTTCGATTGATGCTAGGCACAGCTATCCCGCTCTCCCATGGGAGAGCGGGAGTGAAGGCATTTTGTACTCGCGAACAAGCTTCCCGGGAGCAGCGGTGCCCTGCAGTTCGCGAGCAAGCTCGCTCCTACACAAACAGCCCACGCGCCTATCCGTTGGCCTCTAGAGCGCCAACGCCACCAGCACCGCGCACTCGATCATCTCCAGCATCGCCCCGGCGGTATCCCCGGTGGTGCCGCCCAGGCGGGCGATGAAGCGGCTGCGCAGCCAAACGAACATCACCAGCGCGACCGCCAGCGCCAGCATGCCGGTCAAGCCCACCAGCACCATCAGTGCGGCGTTGGCCGCCAGCATCCACGGCATCGCACCGCGCGGCAGGTGATCGGCCAGCGCCTGGCCCAGGCCGCCCTTGCGCGCGTAATCGGTGGTGTAGAACAGCAGCGGCAACGCGCAGCGACCCAGCCAGGGCGCCAGCAGCAAACCCCAGTGCTGGTGGTTGCCGAGAATGGCGGTGATCGCCGCGAACTTCAGCAGCAGCAACAGCACCAGGGCGACCACCGCGGCCGGGCCGCAGCGCGGGTCCTTCATGATTGCGAGCGTGCGTTCGCGGTCGCCCAACCCGCCGATCCAGGCATCCGCCGTGTCGGCCAGGCCGTCGAGGTGCAGCGCGCCGGTGAAGGCCACCCACACCAGAAGGATGAGTGCCGCCTGCAACAGCAGGTGCACACCGCTGAGCAACTCTCCCATGGCGAACAGCACCGAACCGATCAGCAGGCCCGCCAGCGGGTAATACAGCGTCGCGCGGCCGAACTGCTGCGGCGTCGGCATGTGCCCCAGGCGCACCGGCAGGCGAGTCAGGAACTGCAACGCTACCAGCGGCAGGCACCAGTCACTGAGCTGGGCGGCGCGCGCGTCTTCGCCACTCGCTTCAGCAGGCGGCTCGGGGGCTTCCTGGTCGCGTTCCGGGTGCAGGTTGTTCATCAGAGGTCGACTTATGGTTGCGCCTTTTGGATACGCCAGCCATCACCCTCGCGGGTCACGTCCAGCACCATACATTCGCCGTGGGCCACCACCACTTCCAGCAGACGCTTCGCCGGCAGGCCGCTGGCCAGGGCGCCGAACAGGCGCATCACACCGCCATGGGTGACGACCAGTACGGAAGATCCGGCATGGGCCTGGTAGAGCCGCTCCAGCGCCGCAAAGACGCGGGATTCGAAGTCGCCCATGGCCTCGCCGCCCGGTGGAGGGAAAGCGTAGGGATCGTCCCAGAAGCGTCCGAGCGCCTGCGCATCCGTCTCCATCAGCTTAGCTGGCGAAATGCCTTCCCACTGGCCGAAATCCAGCTCCTGCAAGCCTGGCTCAAAGCCCAGCGGCAGGCCGTGGCGCGCCGCCAGCTCCCGAGCGAAGGCCGCGCAACGCTGCAACGGCGAGCTGACCAGCGCCGCCCAGCGACATTCGTCGCCCACCGCCGCGCGCATCTGCGCCCAACCGCTCTCGGTCAACGCGTCGTCCAGCCGTCCGCGAAAGCCACCGCCGCGCTCGGTCTCGCCGTGGCGCAGCAATTCCAGCCGCAGCGTCATGCCGGGCGATCCGATACCGCCGCTTCGGCGAAGGTCGCCATCTCGCTGTGCAGCCGGCAGGCCTGGCGCAGCAGCGGCACTGCCAGCGCCGCGCCACTGCCCTCGCCCAGGCGCAGGCCAAGGTCCAGCAGCGGCTGCGCGTTGAGCGCGGCCAGCACACGATTGTGCCCCGGTTCGGCACCGGCATGGGCGAACAGCAGCCAGTCGCGGCAGGCCGGATTCAGATGAATCGCGCACAGCGCGGCAGTGCTGCAGATGAAGCCGTCCACCAGCACGGCAATACCCTTCTGCGCACATGCCAGGTAGGCGCCGACCAGTGCAGCAATCTCGAAGCCGCCCAGGCGGCACAGCGCTTCGAACGGTTCGTCGCAGTGGGCGCGGTGCAGCGCCAGCGCGCGGTCGATCACCTCGACCTTGCGGGCGACACCCTGCGAGTCCAGCCCCGTGCCGGGGCCGACCAGCGCGCGGGCCGGTTCGTCGAGCAGCGCGCAGGCCAGCGCAGCGGCGGCACTGGTGTTGCCGATACCCATCTCGCCGCCGATGAACAGCTCGGCGCCGGCCTGTTGCGCGCGGCGCACGGACTCGCGGCCGGCTTCCAGGGCGATCAGGCATTGCGCGGCGGTCATCGCCGGCTCCTTGGTGAAGTTCGCCGTACCGGCGCCGACCATCACGTGCAGCACACCCGGCAGCGGCTCCAGCGGCGTTGCCGTGCCGAGGTCGATGACCTCCAGGCGCGCATCGAGGTCGCGCGCCAGCACGCTGATCGCCGCGCCGCCGCGCACGAAGTTGCGCAGCATCTCGACCGTCACTGCCTGCGGATAGGCCGATACGCCCTCGGCCACCACCCCGTGGTCACCGGCGAACAGGGCGATCCAGACATGCTCCAGGCCCGGCCGCTCGCGGCCCTGCAGGCCGGCCAGGCGGATGGTTTCCTCTTCCAGCCGGCCCAGTGCGCCACGCGGCTTGGTCAGTTGGTCCTGACGCGCGGCGGCTTTGTCCTGCGCCACGCGATCGATCGGTTGGGTGCCTTGCAGCCACCATTGCAGACTCATAACGCTTCCCCCTTCAACACCATGGGCAGGCCGGCGACGGTGAACACCACGCGCTCGCTGACCTCGGCCAGGGACTGGTGCAACCAGCCGGCCTCGTCGACATATCGGCGGCTGAGCTCGCCCATCGGCACCACGCCCAGCCCGGTTTCGTTGCTGACCAGAAGGATGCGCCCCGGCAGGTGCGGCAGCGTTTCCAGCAGCGCGTCGATCTCGCCACGCAGGCGCCAGCCGTCTTCATGGATCAGCAGGTTGGTGACCCACAGGGTCAGGCAATCCACCAGCACGCAGTGGCCGGGGGCGGCCAGGCGCTCCAGTGCGTCGGCCAGGGCCAGCGGTTCTTCCACCAGGCCCCAGTGTTCCGGGCGGCGCTCGCGGTGCTGGAGAATGCGCGTGGACATCTCGCCGTCGCCGGCCTGGGCCGTGGCGACGTAGGTGACCGGCAGGCCGCTGTCCTGCGCCAGGCGCTCGGCCAGGCGGCTCTTGCCCGAGCGGGCGCCGCCGAGAATCAGTTCAAGCATGGGTTCCCGCTCCTACGAAAGACAGTTTCAGAGCCCACACAGCCGCCTCAGTTTCTCGGTATCCAGATGCGCCTCGACCTGGTCGGCCAGACGCTCGATGTCGCGCTCGCGCAGGGCGTGGTAATCGATCTGCTGCACCTCGTGCAGCCCCGCCCAGCGCAACAGTGCGGCGCTGGACGCGGAGGACTCGAACAGCCCGTGCAGATAAGTGCCCATCACCTGGCCATCGTCGCTCAACGCGCCATCGGCACGGCCATCGCTCAGGCGCACGGCGAGATTGGCCAGCGCCGGGCCTCGGGTGACGCCAGCGTGAATCTCGTAACCACTCACCGCAGCATCTTCCAGCGCCAGCCGGCCACTGACGTTGCGCAACTGCTTCTGCGGCTCCAGCACGGTGAGCAGGTCCAGCAGGCCGAGCCCCTCGCTCTCCCCCGCCGCACCTTCCAGCCCATGCGGATCGGCCAGAGTACGGCCGAGCATCTGCAGGCCACCGCAGATACCCAGCACCTTGCCGCCGTAGCGCAGGTGGCGCTGGATCGCCGCTTCCCAGCCCTGCGCGCGCAGGAAAGCGAGATCAGGACGCACGCTCTTGGAGCCGGGCAGGATGATCAGGTCCGCCGGTGGGATCGGCTGGCCAGGGCCGACGAAGGTCAGCTCCACCTGCGGGTGCAGGCGCAGCGGATCGAAATCGGTGTGGTTGCTGATGCGCGGCAAAACCGGCACGACGACCCGCAGTCGCTCGCCGGTCTTGGCGGCCTGGCGGGTGTCGATGGCATCCTCGGCTTCCAGGTGGAAGTCCATCAGGTACGGCAACACGCCCAGCACCGGCACGCCGGTGCGCTCCTCCAGCCAATCGAGGCCGTTCTGCAACAACGCGATATCGCCGCGGAAACGGTTGATGACGAAGCCCTTTACCCGCGCCCGCTCGCTCTCGGAGAGCAGCTCCAGGGTGCCCACGAGGTGGGCGAACACGCCGCCACGATCGATATCGGCGATCAGGATCACCGGGCAGTCCACTGCCTCGGCGAAGCCCATGTTGGCGATGTCGTTGGCGCGCAGGTTGATCTCCGCCGGCGAGCCCGCACCTTCGACCATCACCACCGGGTACTGCGCGCTCAGGCGCTGGTGGGACTCGAGCACCGCCTGCATCGCCACGCGCTTGTAGTCGTGGTAGGCCACCGCGTTCATGCTGGTGACCGCGCGGCCATGGATGATCACCTGGGCACCGGTGTCGCTGTTGGGCTTGAGCAGCACCGGGTTCATGTCGGTGTGCGGCGCCAGGTGGCAGGCCTGCGCCTGCACCGCCTGGGCGCGTCCGATTTCGCCGCCATCGGCAGTCACCGCACTGTTGAGCGCCATGTTCTGCGGCTTGAACGGCACCACCGCCACGCCCTGGCGGCGCAGCCAGCGGCACAACGCCGTCACCAACGTGCTTTTGCCGGCATCCGAAGTGGTGCCCTGCACCATCAAGGTCGCGCTGTGTGCGCTGGGCAACGTCACCGCAGGCTCTCCATCTGGTTGAAGGTGCGCAGGCCATGCTCCAGGCGCTCCCAGCCCTTCTCGTCCGGCGGCAGACCGAAGCGCAGGCTGCCGGGCGTCTCGAACAGGCGCACGAGAATCCCCTGGCGCGCCAGATGGTCGCGCAGCGCGTGAGCACGCATGGACACCACCCACTGGAACAGCGACGTGCCGCCCTGGGGCGCGAAGCCGTGTTCGCCCAGCAGGCCGGCCAGGCGCCGGCTCGCCTCGTTGAGGTCACGGCGCCGCTGGATCTGTTCCTGGAACTCCCCCAGCACCGCCTGGGCAACCCAGCGCGTGGGGCCGTTGACCGCCCAGGGGCCGAGCAGCTTCGCCAGGCTTTCCAGCAGGCGCGGTTCGGCGAAGGCGAAGCCCAGCCGCGCACCGGCCAGGCCGAAGAACTTGCCGAAGGAGCGCAGCACGATCAGCCCCGGACGGCTGGCGCAACTGGGCGCCAGGCTGTGCTCGGGAGTGCAGTCCATGAAGGCTTCGTCCACCACCAGCCAGCCGCCACGTTCCTGCAGGCGCGCGTGCCATTCCAGCAGCACACCGGCCTCTATGCGCTTGCCCGTGGGGTTGTTCGGGTTGACCACCACCAGCACGTCGAAACGCTCCAGGTGATGGGGGACTTCCTGGTCGCTGACCTCTCGCAGGATGTGCCCGGCGGCACGCCAGGATTCGGCGTGCTCGGCGTAACAGGGCGAAACCACGCCGACCTTGCCCGGTCGGCGCAAGCGCGGCAGCAGCTGGATCGCCGCCTGGCTGCCGGGTAACGGCAGCAGCTTCTCGGCACCGTAGTAGCGCCGCGCGGCGGCTTCAAGGCCGTCGCTGTCCTCGGGCAGGCGCATCCAGGCCGCCGCCGGCACGCTGGGCAACGCCCAGGGCCAGGGCGAAATGCCGGTGGACAGGTCCAGCCACTCGGAGAGCGGAATTCCGTACTGCTGCGCCGCTTTGCGCAACCGGCCGCCATGTTCGAGCATCAGAGCACTCCCAGAATCAGGATGATCAGCAACCACAACAACACTCCCTGACGCACCAGGGCAAGCGCGCACCAGATATCCACGGCAGTCGGCGCCGGGCCTTCGCCCAGCTGCGGGCGTTCGTGGAGCTCGCCGTGGTAGCGGGCGGAGCCGCCGAGCGAAACGCCAAGAGCCCCCGCGCCGGCGGCCATCACCGGGCCGGCGTTGGGGCTGTCCCATTTTGGCGCCTGTGTGCGCCAGCAGCGCAGGGCCAGCCGGGTGTGGCCCAGCAGCGCGTAGGTCAGCGCCACCAGCCGGGCGGGAATGTAGTTGAGCCCATCGTCGATCTTCGCCGCGGCCCAGCCGAACCGTTCGAAGCGCGCATTGCGGTAGCCCCACATGGCATCGAGGGTGTTGCTCAGGCGGTAGAGCACCACGCCCGGAGCACCCGCCACGGCGAACCAGAACAGCGCAGCGAAGACCGCGTCGCTGCCATTCTCCAGCACCGACTCGGTGGCCGCGCGGGCCACCGCGGTTTCGTCCAGCTCGGCAGTTTCGCGGCTGACCACGTAACCCACGCGCAGGCGCGCTTCGTTGAGGTCGCCACTACGCAGCGCCAGCACCACCGGATCGGCGTGCTCGCCCAGGCTGCGCAGCCCCAGGGCGGCGTACAGTGCCAGCACCTGCACGATCCAGCCGACGTAAGGCAGCAGGCTTAGCAACAGCGCGATGAGGGTCAGCGGAATGACCGCGATGATCCATGCGGTGACGCCATGGCTGCGCCAGCCGAGGCCAGGGGTGTCGCTTCCGGCATCGGCGCGGGAGCGATTGAACCTTCGCTCCAGCCGGTCCGCCAACCGCCCGAACGCCACCAGCGGATGCCAGCGTTTCGGCTCGCCCAGCAGGGCGTCCAGCGCCACGCCGAGGACGCTCAGCAAGGCCAGGCTCATGCCTTCTCTCCCCAGCGGTTTTCGAACACCAGCTCGTCCAGCGAGCGCGGCTGGCGCCAGCCCTCCAGGGCCAGCATAGGGGCGGGATAGAACGCGCTGACCGGCCCCAGGCAGATCACCGCAACCGCCTCGGCACCGTCCGGAAGGCCAAGCAGGTCGCCGAGCGCGGCAGGATCGAACAGCGACACCCAGCCCATGCCCAGCCCTTCCGCGCGCGAAGCCAGCCAGAGATTCTGGATGGCACAGGACAGCGAGGCCAGATCCATGTTCGGCAGTGTGCGACGGCCGAAGACATGCGCCTCGCGGCCGTCCATCAGCGCAGCCACCAGCACCTCGGCGCAGTCGAGCACGCCCTCGACCTTCAGCTTCATGAATTCGTCGGAGCGCTCGCCCAGCGCTTCGGCGGTACGAATGCGCTCCTCTTCCACCAATTGGTGGATCGACTGGCGCACGTCCCTGGACGTCACGCGGATGAAGCGCCAAGGCTGCATCATGCCGACGCTCGGCGCCTGGTGTGCGGCTTCCAGCAGGCGCGCGAGCAATTCGGGCGCCACCTCGCCACCGTTGAAATGACGCATGTCGCGGCGCTCGGCGATGGCGCGGTAGAGCGCGGCGCGTTCCTCGGGGCTGTAAGCGTGATCGGTCATGGTCTGAAGAGTGCGGCTGCGGCATCCGGATCGGATGGCAGGTAGAAGTGGATGTAGGACGCCGTGAGCCGGCCACGCCGGAACACGGCCTCGGCCACCGGCTTGTCGTTCGGGCAGACGCCACGGGCCAGCGGTACTTCAGCACTGTCGAGCAACGAATGGTGGAAGGTGTGCCCGCGCAGAGTGCCCTCTGGCAGCGTCACGGCCTGCAATGCCAGCGCGGCGAGACGCTTCTGCATGCGCGCCTCACCCGGCAGCAGGGCCAGCAGCTCCGCGCGTTCGCCGGCCACGTCGGTCAGGGCATCGAGCAGATAGAGCATGCCGCCGCACTCGGCGAGGATCGGCTTGCCCCTCTCGTGGTGGGCGTGAATCGCCTGGGCCATGGCGCGATTGTCGGCCAGCGCTTGCAGGTGCAGCTCCGGGTAGCCGCCGGGCAGGTAGAGGCTGTCCACCTCCGGCAGCGATGCGTCACGCAGCGGCGAGAAGAACACCAGTTCGGCGCCCAGCTCACGCAACAGATCAAGGTTGGCCTGATAGAGGAAGGCGAAGGCGTTGTCCCGCGCCACGCCAATGCGCACGCCGTCGAGGCGGGAAGACTCGCTACGCGGTTCGGGCGCGGCGAAGCTCACCGGCGCCGGCAACTCGGTGCTGGCGCTGGCGGCCAGGGCATCGGCGGCGGCGTCCAGGCGCGCGTCGAGGTCCGCCAGTTCGCCGGCCTGCACCAGGCCGAGGTGACGGCTGGGCAACTCGACCTCGGTGTCGCGCGGCAATGCGCCATACCAGCGAATCCATTCCGGCAGGCTGTCACGCACCAGGTCACGGTGGCGCTGGCTGCCGATGCGGTTGGCGAGCACGCCGGAGAACGGCAGGTCGCGCTGGTAGGTGGCCATGCCGACGGCCATCGCGCCGAAGGTCTGGGCCATGGACTGGCCATTGATCACCGCCATCACCGGCACGTTGAAGCGCCGCGCCAGATCGGCGGCCGAGGGCGAGCCGTCGAACAGGCCCATCACGCCTTCGATGAGGATCAGGTCGGCCTCACCGGCTGCCTCCCAGAGCAACCGGCGGCTTTCGCCCTCGCCGACCATCCACAGGTCCAGCTGATAAACCGGTGCGCCGCTGGCGCGGGCGAGGATCATCGGATCGAGGAAGTCCGGGCCGCACTTGAACACCTGCACCTTGCGCCCGAGGCGCGTGTGCAGGCGCGCCAGGGCGGCGGTCACGGTGGTCTTGCCCTGCCCGGAGGCGGGGGCAGCGATCAGCAGGGCGGGGCATTGGCGCGCATCGAGCATCAGGAGCACTCCGCCACAACGAAGGGCATCAGAACTCCACCCCTTTCTGCGCCTTGATGCCAGCCTTGAAGGCATGTTTCACCAGGCCCATCTCGGTCACGGTATCGGCGGCCTCGACCATGGCCGGTTGCACGCCTCGGCCGGTGGCGACCACATGCTGCATCGACGGGCGGGCGGCAATGTCGGCGAGCACGGTGTCCAGCTCCAGATAGCCGTGCTTGAGGGCGATGTTCACCTCGTCCAGCACCACCAGGCCTATCTGCGGATCGGCCAGCAGTTGCCGTGCCACATCCCAGGCCGCCTGTGCCTTGGCGATATCGCGCTGGCGGTCCTGGGTTTCCCAGGTAAAGCCTTCGCCCATGACATGGAAGCTGACTTCCTCGGGGAAGCGGCGGAAGAACGCCTCCTCGCCGGTGGTCGCAGCCCCCTTGATGAACTGCACCACCCCGACCTTCATGCCGTGGCCCAGCGCGCGGGCGACCATGCCAAAGGCCGAGCTGCTCTTGCCCTTGCCGTTGCCGCTGTTGACCAGGAACACTCCGCGTTCGCCCTGGGCCTGGGCGATCTTCTCGTCGATCACCGATTTCTTGCGCTGCATGCGCGAACGGTGGCGTTCGTCCTTTTCAGGGGATTCAGTCATGGGGTTTGCCTCTAGAAAGGGAGCGCGCAGGCGCCAGCTCGCCGGCCGGGCGGCAGCGAGCGGAGAATGGGATGGGCAGGAACGAACCGCCGGCGTGCGTAGGCGCCATGCGGTAAAAGCCGCTCGGCGCGAAAGCCGTCGGCTTGGGAAACAGGGAATTCACCTGAAGGATTCTCCGCCGCTCTCACCCGCGCGGCACTGACCAGTCGGGGCAGGCGGAGGACGGCAACGCGCGGCGCACATGGCCTGCGTCGACAGCGCCTCCCGCGATGCCATGCGATGCAGCAGGCCGGTCTCCGGGCTTGCGAGTGGAAGCGCATGGCGTTTCCGAAAGAACCGCGCCTTCCCATGCCAGTGGCACAGTGGCGGATGCGGTTCGAAGCTCGCTTACCGTTGCGGGGGCAGCGCCGGAATGCTCGATTGCGCATCGAATTCACCGGCTTCCCTGTTTCACCCTCGACTTGCGCCTCGGGCACCTGTAGCAGGCGCGCAGCTTAGTGGCTGGCGGGCTGGGGCGTCAATTGAACAGACTGTCGCCGGGGGCCGCCCGTAGAACCGCCGAGGTTCTATAAAGGGTCACACAAGTCAAGTGGTCAGGCCGCTCAACTTCGCTAGAATGCGAATCATGACGACGACTGCCCAACCCGGCCAGCTTCAGCTCGACACCTCCGCGACCCCGTCCCTGATGCACATCAGCGGCGACTGGACACTCGCGCACTTCGCCTCGCTGCAAGCCCAGGTCGCCGCCCAGCGCAGCGCCGAGGCCCCCGCGGAGCTGGATTTCGCCGGCCTTGGCGCGCTGGATACCGCCGGCGCCGCGCTGCTCGCCGAGATCATCGGCGGCGCGCGCATGAGCCAGCTCGACCAGATCGCCCGCAACCTCCCCGCCGAACGCCAGGCGCTGCTGCGCACGGTGGGCAGCGCGATCACCCAGTGCCGGCTGGACGAGAAAGGCCCGGCACCGGGCAACGCACTGGCCGACGTACTGGAGCGCATCGGCGTCGCCACCCTGACGTTCAAGGACCACCTGATCGGCGTGCTGGGCTTCATCGGCCTGACCCTGCAAACCCTGGTGCGCAACCTGTTCCGGCCGCGTCGCTGGCGGTTGACCTCGCTGGCCGCGCACATGGAGGAAACCGGCCTGGACGCCGTGCCCATCGTCGCCCTGCTCACCTTCATGGTCGGCGCGGTGGTGGCCTTCCTCGGCGCCACGGTGCTGCAGAAATTCGGCGCGGCGATCTACACGGTCGACCTGGTGGGCTTCTCCTTCCTGCGTGAATTCGGCGTGCTGCTCACCGCAATCCTGCTGGCCGGCCGTACCGCCAGCGCCTTCACCGCACAGATCGGCTCGATGAAGGCCAACCAGGAGATCGACGCCATCCAGGCCCTGGGCCTCGACCCCGTGGAGCTGCTGGTGCTACCGCGCGTGCTGGCGCTGCTGCTGACCCTGCCGATGCTGACCTTCCTGGCGATGCTCTCCGGCATCTTCGGCGGCGGCGTGGTCTGCGCCCTGAGCCTGGACATCTCGCCGCGCATGTTCCTCTACATGCTGCAGAACGACATTGCCGTGCAGCACTTCCTGGTCGGCATCGTCAAAGCCCCGGTATTCGCCTTCATCATCGCCGTGATCGGCTGCCTGGAAGGCTTCCGCGTCAGCGGCAGCGCACAGTCGGTGGGCGAGCACACGACTTCCAGCGTGGTCCAGTCGATCTTCGTGGTGATCCTGCTGGATGCGATGTTTGCGCTGTTCTTCATGGAGATGGGCTGGTGAGCGAACCGATCATCGTCGTCCGCGACCTGGCCAACCGCTTCGGCACCCACGCCGTGCACGAGCATCTCGACCTCGATGTGATGAAGGGCGAAATCCTTGGCGTAGTCGGCGGCTCGGGCACCGGCAAGTCGGTGCTGCTGCGCAGCATCATCGGCCTGCGCCAGCCCAGCGAAGGCAGCGTCCACGTGTTCGGGCAGAACCTGCCGGCGCTGCCGCCGCTGGAGCGCTCGAAGCTCGAACGGCGCTTTGGCGTGCTGTTCCAGAATGGCGCGCTGTTCTCCTCGCTGACCGTGAGCGAGAACATCTGCCTGCCACTGATCGAGCACGCCGGCCTGTCGCGCAGCGACGCCGAGTTCATGGCCAAGGTGAAGATTTCCCTCGCCGGCCTGCCGCCGGACGCGGGGGCCAAGTATCCGGCCGAACTGTCCGGCGGGATGGTCAAGCGCGCCGCGCTGGCCCGCGCCCTGGCGCTGGACCCGGACATCCTGTTCCTCGACGAGCCCACCGCCGGCCTCGACCCCATCGGCGCGGCGGCCTTCGACCAACTCATCCTGACCCTGCGCGACGCCTTCGGTCTCACCGTGTTCCTGGTCACCCACGACCTGGACACCCTCTACACCATCTGCGACCGCGTCGCCGTGCTCTCGCAGAAGCGGGTGCTGGTGGTCGGGCCGCTGGACCAGGTCGCCCAGACCGACGACGCCTGGGTACAGGATTATTTCCACGGCCCACGCGGCCGTGCCGCGCTGCAGGCCACCGAACACCTGCGGGAGGAAAGCTGAATGGAAACCCGTGCCCATCACGTACTGATCGGCCTGTTCACCCTGGTCGTGTCGATCGGCGCGCTGCTCTTCGCGCTCTGGCTGGCGCAATCGAGCAACGACCAGCGCTACAAGATCTACGACGTGATCTTCAGCGAGGCGGTGACCGGCCTGTCCGAAGGCGGCACCGTGCAGTACAGCGGCATCCGCGTCGGCGACGTGGTCTCCCTGCGCCTGGACCCGAACGACCCGCGCAAGGTCCGCGCGCGCATCCGCGTCTACGACAGCACGCCGATCCGCGAGGATACGCGCGCCAAGCTGGCCCTCACCGGCGTCACCGGCCAGGCCATCATCCAGCTCTCCAGCGCCGGCCAGGACAGCCCGCCACTGGAAGCCAAGGATGGCGGAATCCCGGTGATCAAGACCATCCCGTCGCCCTTTGCCAAGCTGCTGGCCAACGGCGAGGACATCGCCACCAACATCAACAACCTGATCAACAACGTGAACCGCATGTTCTCCCAGGAGAACGTCGACCGCATCAGCCGCACCCTGGACCACATCGACCAGGCCACCGGCGTGGTCGCCGAGCAGCGCGACGATATCCGCAAGACCGTGCAGGAACTGGCAGCCGCCAGCGAGCAGGCGCGCCTGACCTTCGCCAACGCCAGCGCGATGCTCGAACAGGCCAACCGCACGCTGGGCAGCCGCGGGCCGGCGCTGCTCGACGATACGCAGAAGACCCTGAGCGCTCTGCGCAACAGCAGCGAGCGCGTGGAAAAGCTGCTCGACAGCAACTACGACTCGGTGAACGGCGGCCTCAACGGCCTGGGCGAGATGGGCCCGGCGATCCGCGAACTGCGCTCCACCCTGGAAGACCTGCGCGGCGTCACCCGCCGCCTGCAGGAGAATCCCACCGGCTACCTGCTCGGCCGCGAACGCAACAAGGAGTTCCAGCCATGACCGCCCTTCCCCGCCTGCTCGCCGCCGCCCTGGTCAGCCTGTTGGGCGCGTGCTCGATCCTCCCGGAAGCGGAAAGCCCGGACTTCTACCTGCTGCCGGCCACCCAGCAACCCGTGCGCGGCAACACGGCGGTAAACTGGTCGCTGCGGGTCAGCGCGCCTACCGCCAGCCTGGTGCTGGACAGCAACCGCATCGCCGTGGTCCCGCAGGGCAACCAGTTGAGCAGCTACCAGGGCGCACGCTGGAGCAACCGCGCGCCGGGCCTGTTGCGTGATCGCCTGCTCGACGCCTTCACCGCCAACGGCAGCATCCGCGCCCTGAGCAGCGACGAAGCCAGCCTGCAGGCCGACCTCGACCTGACCGGCGAACTGCGCGCCTTCCAGAGCGAGTACCAGAACGGCAAGCCAGTGATCCACATCCGCTACGATGCCCGCCTGGTGCGCACCCTCGGCCAGCGCATCGTCGCCTCGCGCAGCTTCGAGGTCAGCCAGCCGGTGGACGGCAAGCAGGTGCCCGAAGTGGTCAGCGCCTTCGGCAAGGCCGCCGATCAGCTTTCCGCGCAGGTCGTGGAGTGGACGTTGCAGCAGGGACAGCAGCAGAAGTTCACACCGCCAGCCCCATGAGAGGACTCAGCGACAGTGGTAAGGGCTTTCGCCCTCCAGCTCCTGGTCCGTCTCCACGTCCTTGATGGTGACGATGGCCTTCGGATAGACCGAGCACAGTGAGTTGCGCACGGTGTAGATGCCGCTGCCATGGGCGAGGAACTTGCCGTTGCTCAGGGCCTTGCCGGACTCGTCATGGGCGCTGACTTCGTAGTTGCCGGTCATGGTGATGCAGCCGGCGAGCGCCAGCAGGGAAAGGATAGGAACGAGGACTTTCATGGATTCTCCTTGGACGCGAGGCGCTCCTTCAACCAGGTTGCAGGACCGCGCGAGTGTCAATCCGTGACGGGTTCGCGAAAGCGGGAAATGGCCAGCCAGCATGGCAGGGCCGCTGCGGATACGACCGACGCCGGTTGCCGCAGTTCAGCCAGCGCCCCCGCAAGAGTGCTGGCTGAAGGTATTTCTGACGAGAGGCTGCCTCAGCGCTTGCCCATCGAGCGACGCGAGCCGCGCGGGTGCGGCGGGCGATACTCAGCCTTGTCGTGCGCCTTGCGGTGCTGGTAGGCGGAAGCGGCCTGCTTCTGCGCAGCAAGCGCAGCCTTGGCCAATTCTGCCAGGGAGAGCGAAGGTTGTTCCTGGGTGTTGTCCGCGTTTTCGTCGCGCGGCGGCTGCTGGGAGGACGTCATGGGGTAACCGGATAGAAAGAGTTTGACCGGCGCACATGATAGCCGAAGCACAGGCTTCCCGGCTGCAGTCCGCTCGGAGGAATCTCGCGAGCGGCAAGGCGTGGTCTGGCGAATTGTCCGTCAGCTCGGCGGGAAGAGAGTTCCCGGACGGTTTACATACTCTGTCGCTTCCCGCTCGGTGAGCACCCATATCTGGCTGATGCGACTGTCCAGGCCGACCTTGATGCCGACGAATTTTCCGGTGATGTTGGGTAACAGGCCGTAAACCATGAATCGGTTGTTCTCATCACGGATACGCACCGAAACGGACAATGGATAGCTGACGGTCCTCTTGTACAGCCCCAGCGTCATGACCCGGCGCAGCAGACTCGGTTTCGGTCGCTTCAAGGTGATCACCGGATACACCGCACTGTCGACGAAGCCCACCATCATCCCCGAGGGAATCACCCGGTCGGCCAGTGCCGGGCTGCTCAGCCCCAGCATCAGGGCCAGTGCGCCGAGCAACCGGAGTGTCCAGCGTTGCAACGAAGCGCATGAAGGTACTGCTGAAGTCATCGGATTTCCCGCCCTGGTTTTCCTGTTTTCGTTATCGCCCGGTTGAAGACTCCGGATCTGAGCGTGGAGCGTAGCGGTTCGCCGAGCCGCTGTCCGCACATTGATTCACAGCCTCCGGAGATTCCCATGGCGAGATGGCGGATCGTCACGCGACATTCCCGTGCAGCCCGGCGTCAAGCGGCCGCTCGGCACATTGCGAGAGGACTTGCCGCGCTCTATCGTGACGAATCCGCTGCCATACCGAGAATCCTTCATGAGCGCCCTTCGCGAAGCCCTCGCCCGCTTTCCCCGCCTCGACCTGGCCGGCGGCCCGACGCCGCTGGACAAGCTGGAACGGCTGTCCACTTCCCTGGGCCGCGATCTGTATGTGAAACGCGACGACACCACACCCTTCGCCCTGGGCGGCAACAAGGTGCGCAAGCTCGAATTCCTCGCCGCCGATGCGCTTAAGGTCGGCGCCGATACGCTGGTCACCGCTGGCGCGATCCAGTCCAACCATGTGCGCCAGAC
Source organism: Pseudomonas sp. AU12215 (assembly GCF_001675465.2). Lineage (NCBI taxonomy): Bacteria > Pseudomonadati > Pseudomonadota > Gammaproteobacteria > Pseudomonadales > Pseudomonadaceae > Pseudomonas > Pseudomonas sp. AU12215. The sequence continues at coordinate 66,979 of NZ_MACM02000155.1, read as the reverse complement.
CGCCGCCGCCGCGGCGAAGCTCGGCCTGTGCTGCGTGGCGTTGCTGGAAAACCCCATCGGCACCGAGGATCGCAATTACCTGAGCAACGGCAACCGCCTGCTGCTGGACCTGTTCGGCACCGACATCGAACTCGTGCCCAACCTCGATAGCGCGGACGAGCGGCTGGCACAAACCGGTGAACGCCTGCTCAGCGAGGGTCGCAAGCCTTACATCGTACCCATTGGCGGCTCCAACGCGCTGGGGGCCCTGGGCTACGTACGCGCCGGGCTGGAGCTGGCCGAGCAGGTTCGGGCCAGCGGCCAGGAGTTCTCCGCCGTGGTACTCGCCTCGGGAAGCGCCGGTACCCATGCCGGCCTTGCGATCGCACTGGCCGATGTGCTGCCGCAGCTGGACGTGATCGGCGTGACCGTTTCGCGCACCGATGCGGCACAAAGGCCAAAGGTGGAAGGACTGGTTGAGCGCACGCTGCAACTGCTCGGCCACGAAGCGCAGGCGGTGCCGACCGTGCATTTGTGGGACCAGTACTTTGGCCCGCGCTACGGCGAAGCCAATGCCGGGACGCTCGATGCGATCCGCCTGCTGGCAAGCCAGGAAGGCCTGCTGCTGGACCCTGTCTACACCGGTAAGGCCATGGCGGGATTGCTCGACGGCATCCGCCAGGATCGCTTCGTAAAACCCGGACCTATCCTGTTCCTGCACACCGGCGGGTCGCCGGCCTTGTTCGCCTATCATTCGTCGACCTGACCTACATACCATCCAGAACTAGGCATGTAATTTTTTATTATTTTATTGCATAACGATTCTGCCCATATAGTCGCCACGCGTTGACTAACCTGCTTAAAACACCAAAAACGGGGACCACCATGACCTTCTCCGCACTGCGACGTCATTTCCTGCTTGCCAGCCTGACCCTCACCCTCGGCGCCGGCCTCTTTGGCCAGGCCCAGGCCGCCGACGACCTGCTCGCCCAGATCAAGGAAAAAGGCCAGGTGCGCGTGGGCCTGGAAGGCACCTACCCGCCCTTCAGCTTCCAGGACGAAAACGGCAAGCTCGCCGGCTTCGAAGTGGACTTCTCCGAACTGATCGCCAAGGAGCTGGGCGTCACCGCCAAGCTGCAGCCGACCAAATGGGATGGCATCCTCGCCGCGCTGGAGTCCAAGCGCCTGGACCTGGTGATCAACCAGGTGACCATCTCCGAAGAGCGCAAGAAGAAGTACGACTTCTCCGAGGCCTATACCGTTTCCGGCATCCAGGCGCTGGTGCGCAAGGGTGACGAAGGCAAATACGACTCGCCGGAGAAACTCGCCGGCGTGAAAGTCGGCGTGGGACTGGGCACCAACTACGAGCAATGGCTGCGCGAGCACGTGCCGCAAGCCGACGTCCGCACTTACGAAGACGACCCGACCAAATTCCAGGACCTGCGCAGCGGCCGCATCGACGTGATCCTGGTGGACCGTCTGGCCGCCTTCGACATGGTCAACAAGACCAAGGGCGCCATGGCCCTGACCGGCGCACCCTTCGCTCGTCAGGAAGCCGGCATCGCCCTGCGCAAGGGCAACCCCGAATTGCTCGCGGCGCTGAACAAGGCCATCGAGAAATTCCGCGCCGACGGCACGCTGAAGAAACTCTCGGAGAAATGGTTCCAGGCTGACGTCACCCAATGATCGAGGAAAGCCTGCAGCTTGCGCTGGATTCCGCGCCCTTCCTGCTCAAGGGCGCGATCTTCACAGTAGTCCTCAGCGTAGGCGGCATGTTCTTCGGACTGCTGCTCGGATTCGTACTGGCGCTGATGCGCCTGTACGGATTCACTGCCATGCGCTGGCTGGCACGCATCTACGTGTCGTTCTTCCGCGGCACGCCATTGCTGGTCCAGCTGTTCATGATCTATTACGGCCTGCCCCAGGCCGGCATCGAACTCGACCCTCTGCCGGCGGCGCTGATCGGCTTCTCGCTGAACATGGCCGCCTATGTCTGCGAAATCCTCCGCGCCGCCATCGGCTCCATCGACAAGGGCCAATGGGAGGCCGCCGCCAGCATCGGCATGACCCGCGCCGAGACCCTGCGCCGGGTGATCCTGCCGCAGGCCGCGCGCACCGCCCTGCCGCCGCTGGGCAACAGCTTCATCTCGCTGGTCAAGGACACCGCCCTGGCCGCCACCATCCAGGTCCCTGAACTGTTCCGCCAGGCCCAGTTGATCACCGCGCGCACCTTCGAAGTCTTCACCATGTACCTCGCCGCCGCACTGATCTACTGGATCCTCGCCAGCATCCTGTCGCACCTGCAGAACCGCCTGGAAGACCGGGTCAACCGCCACGACCGGGAGCAAGATGCATGATCGAAGTCCGCCAGCTGACCAAGCAGTTCCGCGGCCAGGAGGTGCTCAAGGGCATCGACCTGACCGTCCAGCCCGGCGAAGTGGTCGCGATCATCGGCCCCAGTGGGTCGGGCAAGACCACCCTGCTGCGCTGCCTGAACCTGCTGGAGGTGCCCAACGGCGGGACCATCCAGGTCGGCGACATCCTCATTGACGCCTCGCGGCCGCTCAGCGGCCAGCAGGGGCTGATCCGCAAGCTGCGGCAGCACGTGGGTTTCGTCTTCCAGAACTTCAACCTGTTTCCCCACCGCACCGCGCTGGAGAACGTGGTGGAAGGCCCGATCATCGTAAAGAAGGAACCGCGCGCCCAGGCCATCGAGCGCGCCCGCCAGTTACTGGCAAAGGTCGGACTGGCCGGTAAGGAAGATTCCTATCCCAAGCGCCTCTCCGGCGGGCAGCAGCAGCGCGTCGCCATCGCCCGCGCCCTGGCCATGCAGCCGGACGTGATTCTCTTCGACGAACCGACTTCGGCACTGGACCCGGAGCTGGTCGGAGAGGTCCTGGCGACCATCCGCGGCCTGGCCCAGGAAAAGCGCACCATGGTCATCGTCACCCATGAGATGAGCTTCGCCCGCGACGTCGCCAACCGGGCGATCTTCATCGACAAGGGCGTGATCGTCGAACAGGGCGATGCCAAAGCGCTGTTCGCCCACCCGAAGGAAGAGCGCACCCGCCAGTTCCTCAGCAAATTCCTCGATCAGGGCGACAGGCACGCCGCCGAATAGAATCGAATTAATCGATCTATATCTGCCGATATTTGCGCTTTTTTATCGATCATCTGCGAGAGAAGATAGTCCCATGAACCGCGCGGACTGGCCCACCGGCCAGCCGCGCCCCACGAGGACTAAGTCATGATCGAACGCAGACCCTTCCAGCAACTCGGCGGCGCCAACCACGGCTGGCTCAACGCCAAGCACCACTTCTCCTTCGCCGAGTACTACGACGCCGAGCGTATGGACTGGGGTAACCTCCGCGTCTGGAACGATGACGAAATCGCCGCGGGCACCGGCTTCCCACCGCACCCGCACCGCGAGATGGAAATCATCACCTACGTCCGCCAGGGCGCGATCACCCACCAGGACAGCCTGGGCAACAAGGGCCGCACCGAAGCGGGTGACGTGCAGGTAATGAGCGCAGGCTCTGGCATCGTGCACTCCGAGTACAACCTGGAGAAGGACGTCACCAAGATCTTCCAGATCTGGATCATCCCCTCGATCCGCGGCGGCACGCCGTCCTGGGGCGCCAAACCCTTCCCGAAGGGCGATCGCGCCGGGCGCTTCGTAACCCTGGCCAGCGGCTATGAAAACGACGCCGACGCCCTGCGCATCCGCGCCGAAGGCCGCCTGGTCGCCGCCACCCTGAAGGCCGGCCAGACTGCCGAGTACGAGCTTGGCGGCAATCGCCGGGCCTATCTGGTTCCGGCGGTGGGCAAGGTCGAGGTCAACGGTATCGAGCTACTGGCCCGTGACGGCGCCGCAATCGCCGATGAAGCCGTGGTGAAGGTCACCGCACTCGAAGACAGCGAAGTGATTCTGGTGGATGTTGCCTGACCCAGGCCGCAGTAACGAAAAAGGCACGCCTCACGGCGTGCCTTTTTTTGGCCCAAGGTTTTTCAACGCTTGCGACAAAGGCTCATGCCATCGCCAATCGGCACCAGCGAATAGTCCACTCGCTCATCCACCTTCAAGGCCAGGTTGAGTTGCTGGATCGCGCGGGTATCCGCACTCTCCGGGTTGGCCTCCAACACTCGTCCACTCCACAGTACGTTGTCGAAGACCACCAGCCCGCCCACACGCAGCAGAGCCAGCGCGTGCTCCAGGTAGGTGAGGTAATTCGCCTTGTCGGCGTCGATGAATACCAGGTCGAAAGCGCCTTGCTGATCGCCCGCAACCAGGGCTTCCAGGGTGGCCAGTGCAGGTCCGAGCCGCAGCTCGATGCGCGAGTCGACGCCAGCGTCGTGCCAGTGGCTGCGTGCAATGTCGTTGTACTCACCCGGCAGGTCGCAGCAGAGGATATGGCCGCCTTCGGGCAGCGCCTCGGCCATGCACAGGGCGCTGTAGCCGGTGAAGGTGCCGATCTCGAGGATTCGTTTCGCGCCGGTCAGCCCGACTAGCAGCGCGAGGAACTGCCCCTGCTCCGGAGCGACCTGCCAGCGAGACATCGGTAACCTGGCCGTCTCGGCGCGCAATCGTGCCTTCACTGGCGAATCGCGCAGGGAAACGTCGAGCAGATACTGATAAAGCGAGTCGTCGAGGTTCAGCGTGCGAGTGGTCATGGGCCCTCCTAAGTATCAGGGATGGAGGGCGAGACTCTGCACGGCGAGGACGCGCTTGGCCTCCAGGAAGGCTTTCTGCCAATAGGCGCTGTCAAGGCTGTCCAGGCGCACGGTCCCGCCCGTTCTGGGCGCGTGAACGAAGCGCCCTTCCCCGACATAGATACCCGCATGACTGACGCCACGTCCACCGCTGGTAGCAAAGAACACCAGGTCGCCACTCTGCAAGGATTCGCGGCCAACGGTCGGCGCACGCATGGAAATCATCTCGCGAGTGGAACGCGGCAGCATCAGGCCGGTGGCATCCCGATAGACGTAGCCGATCAGGCCGCTGCAATCGAATCCGCTATCCGGCGTATTACCGCCCCAGCGATACGGAGTGCCGACCAGGCCAATGGCACGGATCAGAACATCGTCGGCAGCCTGGGTGTTGTAGACGGGAGCAGCGTTAGCGCGCACTACGGGAGGCGGCGCAGGCGGAGTGCGACTGGCGCAGGCAGCCAGCGAGGCGAGAAAAGCGAGGAGAATGATGCGCTGAGGAACGAGCATGTGATGGCATCCCGTCAAGGAGTGCCATCACTTTGTACCAACAGTGACTTGAGCGCAATACTTAAAGTAAAACTTTAAGTTCAGCGACTCACAGTGTGAGGTTCGTAGCCTGGTTCGAGCACCCGCTTGGCTTCCATGTAGCTCAGGCGCCAGTAGCTCTCGTCCAGGCTGTCCACGCGAACACCACCACCACGGCGGCTGGCAGAGTGGATGAACTGTCCGTCACCGATATAGATGCCGGCATGGCTGACCCGGCCGCGACCACGGTTGTTGAAGAAGATCAGGTCGCCCGGCTGCAGGTCTTCTTTCGAGACCAGCGGGACATCCATGTTGATCATCTCACGCGTGGAACGCGGCAGGCTGATGCCCGCTTCTTCGCGGAACAGATAGCCCACGAAACCGCTGCAATCGAAGCCGGTCCGCTCCGACTTCCCACCAAAGCGGTACGGCGTACCGATCAGCGAAAAAGCGCGGTCCAGAATGTCGGATACATGGGCAGTCGAACTGCCGTTATCGTTTTTGGCCCCCTCGTCCTGCGACTCATTCATCAGCACTATGTTGTGCTGATTTACCTGGAGCGCTGCTCGAGTGGCAGGTGCTGAAGCGACCTGGTTCGGCTGCGATTCCGGCGAATGGCTGGCGCAAGCTGCCAGCAGCAGAACGAAACTCATGGGCACGAGGGGTGCTAAGCGTTTAAGCATGGGCACGACCGTGTCTCATTAGCTCCATTTATTAGCGGGCTAATTTGCCCGCTCAATGGGACCAATGCAAGTTTTTTATCGCGGAATGTGACTCAGCAGGCGCGGCATAATGTCTAAGGCTCGACCCACCATTCTTTCTTCGACCACCGAACTCAGGTCGGTCAGCCCCGGGTTCACCTCGGCGGTGAAGCCTCCAGCATCCCGAGTTCGCAGCACGGGCTCGATGATGTACGGGAAGCTCGCGGTGGTCCCGACCAGCAGAACGGCATCGAATCCCTTGCGCAGTTGCGCGTAGAGCGTATCGACGGCCTCTTCCGGCAACATCTCCTCGAACAGTACTACCGGCGGGCGCAGCACACCTGCACAGCGCACGCACTTCGGTGGTAGCGGGCCATCCAGGTGCCCTGCCAGCTCCGCGCTTTCCAACCCGCACGACTGGCAGTACAGCGGCGCCAGTTCGCCATGGATCTCGATCAGCCGTTCCGGCGGCGAGCCAGCGCGGCGGTGGAACCCATCGATATTCTGGGTGAGCACCCAGCACTCCGGCTTGAGCCTCTGCAGCTCCGAGATGGCTTCATGGCCAACGTTGGGCTGCGCGCCCAGGCAGGCCTTGCCGAGTTCCGCCAGATACTTCCAGCACAGCGCCGGATCCTTCTGCAGCATCGGCCCGGAGATCGCTGCTTCGATCGGTACGCCTTCCGCCGTCTGGCCGTTGTACAGACCACCCAGGCCGCGATAGGTGGGCATCCCGGAGTCGGCGGAGAGCCCGGCACCGGTAACTACCAGGATACGTTCTGCACGAGCAAGCGCTGCGCCAGTGCGTTCGATCGCCGAGTCCATGCGCCCTCCTACGCGGCAGGACCGCGTATCAGTGGTTGACCGTGAAAGCCAGCATCATGGAAATCTGGCACAGCGGACGGCCGCTTTGTTCCTGCCATTGATTAAAGGCAGCCTGCACCAACGCCAGATCCTTCTGGCTGGTGGGCGCCTTGTCGACTATCTCCTGAGCCTTGAGCGCGGCAACCACATCGTCGCCGAGGACGAACGTGTCCTTGCCGGCCATGCGCAGGAAACGCGGCGCGGACATGCCGCCCAACTGACTACCACGCTTGGCCAGCAGCTTCCAGAGACCGACGATGTCGCTGGACGGCCAACTGGCCAGGAGTTTGCCGAAGCTGCCGTATTCGCGAGCAATGTCTAAGACGAACTGGGCGTTGCGCGGCACGCTCTTGAGCTTGCCCAGGTGACGAATCAGCCGGGCGTCCTGCATCAGGTTTTCCAAGCGCTCGCCGCCCATCAGCACGACCTTCTCCGGGTCGAAGCCGAAGAAGACCTCCTCGAAGGCCGGCCACTTGGCATCCACCAGGCTGTGCTTGAGGCCGGCGCGAAAGATACGCAGGCTAATCAGCGACAGGTAGCGATCATCAGTCACCGCCGCCAGCTCGTCCGCTGACTTGGCCTGCGGAAGCCGGGCATCCAGCGCCTCGACCGAGCCGAAGCGGTTCAGACAGTACTCATACAGCCACTGGTAATCGCGCATCAGGCGTCCTTGCGAGTTTTACAGGTTCATCACGTCTAGGAAGCGCGGCGTCGCAGTCTCGTCGATGCGCAGGCTGTTGAAGTCGAACAGGTTGCGGTCAGCCAGTTGCGACGGCACCACGTTCTGCAAGGCACGGAACATGATCTCGGTGCGGCCCGGCGACTTGCGCTCCCAATCCAGCAACATCTCCTTGACCACCTGGCGCTGCAGGTTCTCCTGCGAACCGCACAGGTTGCACGGAATGATCGGGAACTCCTTGAGCACCGAGTAGGCTTCGATGTCCTTCTCGTTGCAGTACGCCAACGGGCGGATCACCACGTTGCGGCCGTCGTCGGAGAGCAGCTTGGGCGGCATCGCCTTGAGGGTGCCGCCGTAGAACATATTAAGGAAGAAGGTTTCCAGGATGTCGTCGCGGTGGTGTCCCAGCGCCATCTTGGTCGCGCCGATTTCGTCAGCATAGGTATAAAGAGTGCCACGGCGCAGGCGCGAGCACAGCGAGCAGGTGGTCTTGCCCTCCGGGATTTTCTCCTTCACCACCGAGTAGGTGTCCTTCTCGATGATGTGGTACTGCACGCCGATGGATTCCAGGTAGGCCGGCAGCACGTGTTCGGGGAAGCCGGGCTGCTTCTGGTCCATGTTCACCGCAACGATCTCGAACTGAATCGGGGCGACCTTTTGCAGGTACAGCAGGATGTCCAGCAGGGTGTAGCTGTCCTTGCCGCCGGACAGGCAGACCATCACCTTGTCGCCGTCCTCGATCATGTTGAAGTCGGTGACCGCTTCGCCAACCTGGCGGCGCAGGCGTTTCTGCAGTTTGTTCTGGTTGACCGAAAGGGTACTGGCCATGGTGCTCTGGAATCCGAAGGCAAGACGAAAAGCCGGTCATTTTACGCGCAAAGCGACGCGTGCCCCAGCCCCTCTATCGGGCTGCTGCTAATCTGACAGCATGACGCGCGATCTCGATCCTTCCCTCGAACTGACTGACCAGCTTCTGCAGTTGCTACGGGAAGCGCATGAAGGAATCTCCGAATTCCAGCTGATCCAGCAATTGAAGGCTCGGCACTCCACTCACGTGCCCAACCTGCCGCTGACCGACAAGCTGGTGCTGTTCCGCACCCACTTTCTGGTGTTCAACGCGTTGTATCGCCTGCGCGACCAGCTCTGGGCGGAGGGCGCCGCGCACCTGGAGATCGGGCCGCTGCAGATTCGTCTCTCTCCTTTTATGAATGGCGCACAGGCCCTCGCCGAGCGGGACGCACTACGCGCCTACTACCTGGATGAGAAGCACCTGAAGGAAACCACCGAGCACGATGTGGAGAAGTTGCTGGAAAGCTTCTGGACACGTATGCAGGGCAACGAGGAAAAAGCCGCGGCATTGGCACTCTTCGAGTTGGAGGACGGCCCGGTGGATTACGCGCTGATCAAGCTGCGATACCGCCAACTGGTGAGCCTGCACCATCCCGACAGAGGCGGCAGCACCACTCGATTGCAGTCGATCAACAAGGCGATGGAAATACTGGAGCGCTATTACAGCCACCCGTGAAACTTCCATTTGCTCTAAACCCACGGACGACGTGGCTTGCAGCCATTCCTATACTGCGACTTAAGGTCGCATAGGTCGGCTGGGCACCGGATGACGCTGGCTACGCGTACTCGGCGCCTCGCTGGGGGGCGGCCTTCTATAAGAAGAGGAGAATGCTGACATGATCCATCATGTGTGGGGGCTCTTCACCCATCCCGATCAGGAATGGCAGGACATCCGCGGCGAGGAAGAATCCATCAGCCACATGTACCTGACCCACGTCCTGATCCTCGCTGCCATCCCGGTCATTTCCGCCTACATCGGCACCACGCAGGTTGGCTGGGTATTGGGTAATGCGGGACCGGTCAAGCTGACGGCCGCCAGCGCGATCCAGCTGACCATCATGACTTACATCGCCATGCTCGCCGGCGTCGCCGTGATGGGCGCCTTCATCCACTGGATGGCTCGTACGTACGACGCGTCGCCATCGCTGACCCAATGCATCGTCTTTGCTGCGTACACCGCGACTCCGCTGTTCATCGGCGGCCTGGCGGCTCTCTATCCACACCTGTGGCTGGGCATGATCATCGGCACGGCCGCGATCTGCTACACCGTCTACCTGCTCTACGTCGGCATCCCGACCTTCATGAACATTCCCAAGGATGAAGGTTTCCTGTTCTCCAGCTCCGTGCTGGCGGTAGGACTGGTGGTGCTGGTGGCGATGATGGCCCTGTCGGTCATCCTCTGGGGCAGCGGCGTCGGCCCGGAATACACCTGATCTCACGCTCTGCAGAAGAAACCGGGCCCTTGTGGCCCGGTTTCTTTTGGGCTCCTCGCAGGAGCGAGCCGTCGCTGAACGGGTTCGCGAGCAAACTCGCTCCGGCAGAGAGCGGCACTTGCCTGAAACTCGTCCAACTTGCCTGAAGCTGCACCCCGGACGAGCGGCCACGAGAAATCCTCCACCGGCGCGCCGACTGCGGCATAATCTTGCCCCGTCGGAGAACCACTGTATGCCTGAACAGCTCAACGCTCGCGTCGAAGCCTGCTACCAGCAGGCCGAAGCCTTCTTCCAGCGGCGCTTTCCCCGCCCGGAAGTGAGCTTCCGGCTACGCGGCCAGAAGGCCGGCGTCGCCCACCTGGATGAAAACCTGCTGCGTTTCAACCCGCAGTTGTACCGGGAAAACCACGAACACTTCCTGCAGCAGACCGTAGCCCATGAAGTGGCGCACCTGATCGCCCACCAGATGTTCGGTCCGCGCATTCGCCCCCACGGCGAGGAGTGGCAACTGATCATGCGCGGCATCTACGGCTTGCCGCCGGACCGCTGCCACACCTACGAGATCAAGCGTCGCCGCTCCACCCGCTACCTGTATCGCTGTCACTGTGGAGAGGGAAACGAATTCCCCTTCTCCTCCCAGCGTCACAACCTGGTCGCCCAGGGCCGCCGCTACTATTGCCGGCGGTGCCGCGCCACCCTGGTATTCACCGGCGAAACCCGCCGCGAGTGATGCTGCTCAGGCGATGACCTTGGCCGCCTTCAGCGCAGCAACCTGTTCGTCGGTGTAACCCAGTTCTGCCATTACCTGCACCGTGTGCGCTCCCAACGCAGCGCCGATATGGCGTGGCTCGGGCAGGCCGGCGGAGAAACGGATCGGGCAGGCCGCCTGCCGTTGCGCCCCGCCCTTGCCGTTGGGCACCTGCGTGACCACACCCCGTTCACGCAACTGCGGATGTTCCACCGCCTCGGCCAGGGACAGCATCGGCTCGACACAGGCGTCCAGCGCGGCAAAGCGCTCCTGCCAGTGAGCGAAGTCCTGCTTCTCGAACTCGATGGCGATTTCGCGCTTGAGCGACTGCTGCTCTTCCGGTTTGGGCGACAGCCCGCGCGCGGCCAGCTCCGGGCGGCCGATGGCGGCGCAGAACTGTTGCATGAACTGCGGCTCCAGGCTGCCCACCGAGAACCAGCGGCCATCGCGGGTGCGGTAGTAGTCGTAGAAGCTGCCACCATTGAGTGCGAGGCCTTCCATCTCCGGCTCCACTCCCGCCGCGAGATAGCCGGCCCCCGCCATACCGTGCAGGCTGAAGGCGCAGTCGGTCATGCTCACGTCGACCTGCTGCCCCTCACCCGTCTGTTGCCGATGGATGACTGCCGCCAGCAGGCCCATTACGCCATGCAGCGAGCCACCGCCGATGTCCGCCAGTTGCACGCCCAGCGGCAATGGGCCGGTCTCACGGCGGCCGGTGTAGCTGGCCACGCCGGCTAGGGCCAGGTAGTTGATGTCATGCCCGGCGCGGTCGCGCAGCGGCCCGGTCTGGCCGTAGCCGGTGATCGATACGTAGATCAGCTTCGGGTTGATCGCCTTGAGCGCCTCGTAACCGACGCCGAGCTTGTCCATCACGCCGGGGCGGAACTGCTCCAGCACGATGTCGTATTCCTGCACCAGTTGCTTCACCACCTCCACCGCCTCGGCCTGCTTGAGATCCAGCGCAATGCAGCGTTTGTTGCGGTTGAGGTAGGCGTGGCTGGCGGAGGTGCCGTCCACGTGCGGCGGCAGCACGCGCACCAGGTCCATGCGCGTGGGCGACTCCACGCGCAACACCTCGGCGCCCATGTCGGCCAGCAGCAGCGAGGCGAACGGCCCCGGCAGCAGGGTGGAGAAGTCGAGGATCTTCAGGGAGGCGAGCGGGCCGTTCATGGGCACTCCTGTTTCGCTCAATCGATGCGTGGGCGCCGCGCCTCAGAGCTTCATGCCGCGGCTGATGATCTCTTTCATGATCTCCGAAGTACCAGCGAAAATGCGCTGGATGCGCGCGTTCGCGTACATCTTGCAGATCGGATACTCCCACATGTAACCCCAGCCACCGTGCAGTTGCACGCCCTCATCCACCACCTTGCAGAGCAGTTCGGTGGTGAACAGCTTGGCCTCGGCGGCCACTTCGGGAGTGAGCTTCTTCTGGTTGTGGTCCATTACGCAACGATCGGTGAAGACCTGCGCCACGTCGATCTGCGTACGCATCTCGGCGAGCTTGAAGCGAGTGTTCTGGAAGTGCGCGATCGGGCGATCGAACGCCTTGCGCTCCTTCACGTAGTCGACGGTCGCGTTCAGCGCGGCCTCGGCGCCGGCCACCGCGCCACAGGCGTTGGTCAGGCGTTCCTGGGCCAGCATGTTCATCAAGTAGAAGAAACCGCCCTTGGCGTCGCCCAGCAGATTTTCCTTCGGCACTTTCACGTTGTTGAAGAACAGCTCGGCGGTGTCCTGGCTCTTCATGCCCAGTTTCTTCAGATTGCGCCCGCGCTCGAAGCCTTCCATGCCACGTTCAACCACGAACAGCCCCATGGCGTGCTTGTTCGAAGGATCAGTCTTCGCCGCGACTATCACCAGGTCCGCCAGCAGGCCGTTGGAGATGAACACCTTGGAGCCGTTGAGGACGAAATGGTCCCCCTTGTCCACCGCCGTGGTGCGCATGCCGGCTAGATCGGAGCCGGCGGACGGCTCGGTCATCGCCACCGCCAGGATGCTTTCGCCACGAATGATCCCCGGTAACCAGCGGGCCTTCTGCTCGGCATTGCCGTACTCGGCGATGTAGGGGCCGCACAGCGCCGAATGCAGCGGGATCATGAAACCTGGCTCGTTGATGGCAGCCAATTCCTCACACATGATCTGTTCGTAGCGAAAATCCTTCAGAGCGGATCCACCGTATTCCTCTTCCGCCCAAGGCAGCAGGAAGCCCATCTCCCCCGCCTTACGCCAGACACTGCGGTCCACCACGCCGGCTTCCTCCCATTCCTCCTGGTGAGGCACCACTTCCTTGTTGAGGAAGGATCGGAACGCATCGCGGAACAGGTTGTGTTCGGTCTCGAAGTGATTGCGCAGCATGGTCGACTCCCGGTGGGTTGAGTGCCCGCAGGGTAGGTGCTGGCCGCGCGCGGCCTCAATGACGCGAGCGCTCAGGGTCGATTGACGCAATCGCCCAGCAGATGCGAGTGTGAAATATCCCAAAGCTGCACCGGAGAGCGCCCGCATGCAGATTCGCCCTTTCCAGGCGGAAGACTTCCCGCCGTACGAAAGCTGGTTCGCCGACCCCGTGCTCTTTGCGCAGCTTGGCCCGATGGACCGCGAATGGCTGGAACAGCTGCTGAACGCTCCGGACAGAGTCCTGTACAGCATCCTGCGCGGCGATCTGCTGGTGGCGGTTGTGGGGATTTGCCTGCCCAATCCCGACCACCCGTACTATTTCGTCACCGATCTCGCCGTGCGCCCGGAGTTGCGTGGTTCAGGTGTTGGGCGCGCGGTGATGGCGCTGGTGATGAGCCGAGCGGAACTGCAGAGCAACCCCTTGTGGCGCGCCAGCGTGAGGCCGGACAACCTGGGGGCGCTGGCCTTCCTCATCAAGCTGGGCTGGACACGACTGGAAATGGGCAATCCGTTCGATGAGCTGCTCGAGTTCGAATTCCGCCGGCGCCCAGCGGGCCCCTTGCTCCGCTGATCCGGCAAGGGTGCTGTAGTGGACTCCGCCCGGGATGATTTCATTCTCGACGTGAAGCGAGCCGATCAAGGGCAAATCGCTCCCGCGCAATCGGGATGTTCGGCGTTCATAAAGAAGCAATTTCCCGGCTCGCATAAAAAACCCCCGCCGGGGCGGGGGTTCACACAAAGGAGTCGAACGGTATTGCTGTAGTTCTTAGAACACGTACTGCAGGCGGGTCACGACACCGTTGCCGTCGTCGTCACCGTTGGCGTTGCGGATGCCATCGGTACTGACGTGAACGTAGTCCAGGGAGACCTTCACGGCTTCGTTGGCGTACCAGTTCACACCGATGGTGTTGGTGCTGGCCTTGGTGTCGCCCACGTCGCGGGTGGCGGTAGCCACGACCACGTTCGGGTCATCGACCTTGATGTGGTCGTAGCGGTAGAAGACTTCCCAGGCACCGATTTCCTTGTTGGCCGGCTTGATGGTGTCAAACTTGGCGCCATCGAGCTTGTAAACGCGGGATTCGCCGGTGATGGTGTAGGCCAGTTGGCCGTAGTAGCCGTCAGCCTTGATGTCCTGGAAGGCATCGGCATCAGCCTTCAGCTTGCGCTTCAGGTATTCGGCCTGAGCGGAGAACGGGCCGAAGGCGTAGGCGAATTCTGCGCCCCAGGTGGAGTCGTCCTTGTAGGAACCGGCCGGGCTCAGGGTGGCGCCGCCGAAGGTCGCGCGGTTGCCATTGTCGCCAGCGTCGTTACCGCCGTTGGTGGCGATACCACGCATGCCCAGACGCGGACGGATGCGGGAATCGAAGGCGGTGTCGTTCAGGTCACGGTAGGCGTAATCCAGGCCGACATGCAGGACGTTGCCGTCGGTGTTCAGCGGAGCGAACACGCCGCGGAAGTTGAACTGCTTGACGCTGTCGCCGTCGGTGTCGTCGGCGTCCTTGGCATATACGCCGGCGTCCAGGTAGGCCAGGTTGGCGACGACGCCGCCAACCTGGGCCCCCATGCCATCCTGGTGGGTGTTGATCCAGTCAGCCAGTTCGTAGGCGCTGGTACGCTCGGTGGCGGTCACCCACTTGGAGCTGGTGGCTTTCTCCAGACCGAAGTCCGGGTCGAAACGGCCGAACTTCAGGGTTACCGGAGCGAAGCCGGTGTAGCTGAAGGAAGCCTCGTCGAAGTAGCCGTTGTCAGCGTTACCGGAGTTGTGGGACATGTCGTAGTTGATCTGGTATTTCCAGTCTTTGTAGACAGTGCCGCCCAGTTCCAGGTAGGCGCGGCGGAAATAGGCGCCGTCACCGTTGTTGCCGTTCTTGGTGTAGAACCCATCGAAGCGGCTGTAATCCGCTTGCAGACGGCCACCGAGCTTGAAGCTGAACTCCTTGTCGGTGGTACCGACTTCAAGACCGCCCTTGGTCTTGATAACGATATCGGCGCCATCGGTGGTGACTGTGCCTGCGAAAGCCTGGGCGGAAACGGCCAGTGCCAGGGCAGTGGCGGCGTAACCGGCGAAGTGCTTACGGATCATCGAAGATTCCCCTTAATGGTATTTGCGTTGAACACGCCGAGTGCCTGGCTGCTGCGCGCCCCCCAAGGACTCGCACAGGCCGTTCTGGCGGCCCCCGTTTGTGTTGCTGGGAATCTTGGCGAGGGGTTATTTCAGATCGGTTGCTCGTAGATAAAACTTTTATTACAAAGGAACTTTTGATTCCCTTATTGCATAAAGGCTCAGGACCGCGCCCGACTAGGCTTTCAGCCGTTTCTTTCGGCCTCTTTGGCGGTATGCTCCGACCTCACTTCTGAACGACAGCGCCTTCAGGCTTACCCATGCATGAACTGCAACCCTTGATCCAGCAGCACGGCCTGACGCTGCTGTTCTTCAACGTCCTGCTGGAACAACTCGGCTTGCCGATTCCCGCCTATCCGGCGTTGATCGTCGCCGGAGCGCTTGCCCTGCAGGGAAGCGGCGTTCCATTGGGGCAGGCGCTGGCCGTGGCCGTATGCGCCTGCCTGATTGCCGATTTGATCTGGTTCAGCGCCGGGCGACGCTATGGCGGCTTCATGCTGCGCAGCGTGTGCAAGGTTTCGCTGTCACCTGACAGTTGCATCCGCCAGAGCCAGAGCCTGTACCTGCGCATCGGTCCGCGGGCGCTGCTGATCTCGCGATTCCTCCCCGGTGCCAGCGCGCTGACCACCACCATGGCCGGCATGACCCGCACGCCGCTGCCACGCTTCCTTGCGTACGACTGTGCTGGCGCCGCGCTCTGGGCGGGCTCGGCGCTGATGCTCGGGAGCATCTTCAGCGATGCCGTGGACCGTGTCCTGGGATGGCTCACCGAGTACGCGAGCCTTGGTGTAGCGGTGCTGCTGGGCGCCTTCGCGCTGTTCATCGCCTGGAAGCTCTGGCAGCGCTTCAGCCTGCTCAAGCGCACCGCGCGGATTCCACGCATCAGCGTCGATGAGCTGCGCGCACGCCTGGACGCCGGCGAGCCGCCGCTGATCCTCGATGTGCGCGCGCAATTCGATGACGAGGCGATTCCCGGCTCCATCGCCTTCAGCCTGGACGGAAAGCTGGACGAGTTGCGCGACAGCCTGGAGGACAAGGACGTGGTGATCTACTGCGCCTGCCCCCACGAGCTTTCCGCAGCGATGCTGGCGGAGCGACTGCAGGCTTTTGGGCATCCGCGTACCTGGGCGCTGTCGGGGGGATTGGATGCGTGGCGGGCGCAAAGCCTGAGCTGAGGAGTCGCCTGCCGGAGCGCGCCATGCGCGCGACCGCAGGCATCGGCATCACCCGGACGTCTCCGGCAAACGCCATCCTACGGCGCTGCTGGGAACGCCAGTTCGTGAGCAAGCTCGCTCCTACAGAAAGCTCTTAGCGCCGTGCGCTGTCCCGGCGAAACTCGGCGAGATGGTCAGCCAGGCGCTCCGAGTCCGGGCGAGGCGGTTCTGGCAGCAGGCGCAGGGTCGCCTGGGTCAGGCGCATCTGCCGCAGGTAGCGCCGGCAGTGGCGGCACAACAGCAGGTGCCGGCGCAATGCGATCTTCTCGCGCCAGCCCAACCGTTCGTCCAGCAGGTCGCTGGAGCGCGCCACCAGTTCCTTGCAGGTCAGCATTCCCCGGTCTCCTCGAAGTGCTCCACGGTGGCGAACACCTTCAGCCGCGCACGGTGCAGCAGTACCCTGGCATTGGAGAGCGAAACCTCCAGCAGATTACAGATTTCCTCCAATTCCAGGCCCTGGCGCTCACGCAGCAGCAACACGCTGCGCTGCAATTCGGAGAGGCTGAGCAGGGTCTTTTCCAGGCATTGGCGCAGCTCGTCCTCGGCCAGCAGGGCCTCGGGCGAGTCCTCGTGCCACGCCAGCGGCGCCGGGCTCCAGTGGCCGTCGGCGGCGAAGCGGGAATCGTCGATGCTGCCGTGGGGCGCAGGCAGCTCGTCCAGCGAAACGTCGCGACGAACCTTGCGCAGGCGGGATTTGGCGGTGTTGGCAGTGATGGTCAGCAGCCAGGTCTTGAGGCTGGAGCGGCCCTGGAATCCATCGAGGTTGCGCACGGCGGCCAGCCAGGCGTCCTGCACCACCTCGTCGGCATGGGCGCTGCCGACGATCGCAATGGCGACGGCGCGCATCGCACCCTGGTAGGTGGCTACCAGGGTGCGAAAGGCCTGCTGGTCACCGGCCAGCAGGCGCGACAACAGCTCGTTGTCGTCGGCGGGCACGATCAGCGCTTGCGCAGGATCACGCTGCCGATCGAGTAACCGGCGCCGAAGGAGCTCAGCACGCCGATGGAGCCGGCGGGCAGGTCGTCCTGGTACTTGTGCAGGGCGATCACCGAGCCAGCCGAGCTGGTGTTGGCGTAGGTGTCGAGGATCACCGGCGCCTCGTGCGGCTCGGCGTCGCGGCCGATCAGCTTGCGGGTGATCAGCAGGTTCATGTTCAGGTTGGCCTGGTGCAGCCAGAAGCGCTTCACGTCGCTGACCGGGATATCGTTCTGCGCCAGGTGCTCGCCGATCAGCTCGGCCACCATCGGACAGACGTCCTTGAACACCTTGCGGCCTTCCTGCACGAACAGCTTGTCGCGAGTGCCGATGCCCTCTTCCGCCGCGCGGTTGAGGAAGCCGAAGTTGTTGCGGATGTTGTTGGAGAACTGGGTCAGCAGCTTGGTGCTGACTACGTCGAACTGGTGCTTGGAAGTCGCCTGGTCGGCGCGCTCGATGATCACGGCGGTAGCGGCGTCACCGAAAATGAAGTGGCTGTCGCGGTCGCGGAAATTCAGGTGGCCGGTACAGATCTCCGGGTTGACCATCAGGATCGCCCGGGCCTGGCCCAACTGCACGCTGTTCACCGCGGCCTGGATGCCGAAGGTGGCCGAGGAGCAGGCGACGTTCATGTCGTAGCCGAAGCCCTGGATGCCCAGGGCAGCCTGCACTTCGATGGCCACGGCCGGGTAGGCGCGCTGCAGGTTGGAGCAGGCGACGATCACCCCGTCGATGTCTTCGGGAGTACGGCCGGCGCGCTGTAGGGCCTGCTTCGCGGCGGCGGTCGCCATCTCGCAGAGGATGCCCCAGTCTTCGTTGGAACGCTCCGGAATACGTGGCGCCATGCGCTGAGGGTCGAGGATACCTTCCTTGTTCACCACGAAGCGGCTCTTGATGCCGGAAGCCTTCTCGATGAACGCCGAGCTGGACTCGGAGAGGGCCTCCACTTCGCCCTTGGCAATGGCGTCGGCGTGCTGGTCGTTGTAGCTGCGGACGTAGCTGTTGAAGGATTCCACCAGTTCATCGTTGGAGATGCTGAACGGCGGGGTATACAGGCCGGTTCCGCTGATCACGACTTTATGCACGGTCAATCCTCTTCAATTCTCAAAGCCGCCGGGCCGGGCAGCTGGGTTAGGCAGCAAGGTGCCCGCGCATTGGCCGGCACCGAATATTCATGGGCTTGCGCGCCCTGCGCGAAGCCTCTGGGATGGCAATCCCTGCAACAGGGCAGTGTGCCACTCCCTTGCCGGGGCGGCACCTTTGCCCGCCCGGCGGTTTGCGGTTTCACCTAAGGTGCAACCGCTGGTCGCTGATTATGCTGCAAAATTCGCCGAAAAGCCGCCGTGCGAGGACGGCATTTGCGCAAGATTACAGACGCAAATCACGCCGTGCCTGCCTTGAAGCAAGGGATTGATTTTTTCCACCGGCACCATAGGCACGGCGTTAGCGCGCCAGAGCGCGCGAATCCTTATCCTGCGAATCATTCCCGACATTGCCAAGGAGACTTCAGGATGAATGCTGCGAATCGCCCGGAAATGGACGAACAGACCCTGGAATTCGCCAACCAGGTGATCGACCTCGCCCGCCAGGGCGACACCGAGCGCCTGGCCAGCCTGCTGAGCCAGGGCCTGCCGGCCAACCTGCGCAACCACAAGGGCGACAGCCTGCTGATGCTGGCCAGCTACTATGGCCACCAGGACACCGCGGCCGTGCTACTGGAGCACGGCGCCGACCCGGACCTGCGCAACAATGCAGGCCAGACACCGCTGGCCGGCGCCGCTTTCAAGGGCGATCTGGAGATGGTCCGCCTGCTGCTCGGCCGCGGCGCCCAGGTGGAAGGCGCCTCGCCCGACGGCAAGACCGCGCTGATGATGGCCGCGATGTTCAACCGTCCGGAGATTGTCCGCTGCCTGCTGGAACATGGCGCGAACCGCGATGCTCGCGACGCCAGCGGCCTGACTCCGCTGGCCGCGGCAAGAATGATGGGTGCAACCGACACCCTGGCGCTGCTCGAAGCCGCCTGAGTCAGTCGATGCGCACGTGCTCGGCGAGGAAGTCGAGCACCGCGCGTACCCGTGCGGGCAGGTGCCCCGGCTTGCCCAGGTAGAGCGCATGCATGGGCTTGCGATCACCAGGGTTGAAGTCCGCAAGCACCTCTACCAGCCGGCCGGCAGCAATATCTCCGCGCACCTGAAACTCTGCCAGCCGCGCCAGCCCCAACCCGGCCAGCGCCAGGTGACGCACGCTGTCACCGTCGCTGGCCAGCAGGTTGCCGCTGGGCTCAGGGGCATCCGCCGGCTTGCCGAGAAATGGCCAGTCCGGCTCGACGCGCCGGTAGCTGAAGCCCAGGCAGTTGTATTCGTCCAGCTCACGCGGATGCTGTGGCGTACCGTGCCGAGCCAGGTACTCGGGTGCGGCGACAATCTTGTGCCCGGACTCCCCCAGTGAACGCGCCACCAGCCGCGAATCCCGCAGCGGGCCGCTGCGCACGGCGACGTCTGCACGCACTTCCAGCAGGTCCACCACTTCATCGGTCAGTTGCAGGTCGAGGCTGACGCCGGGGTAGCGCTCGAAGAACAGCGGCAGCGCCGGAATGAGGAACTGCCGCCCCACCGGCAGGTTGCAACTGATGCGTACCCGGCCCTGGGGCTCGGCGCTGGCCGAGGCTTCGCGCTCAGCTTCGTCCAGGTCGGCGAGGATGCGCAGGCTGCGCTCGTAGAAGGCCGCGCCCTCAGCCGTGAGCTGCTGACGTCGGGTGGAACGGTTGAACAGCCGCGCGCCGAGGCGATCCTCCAGGCGCGCCACCAGCTTGCTCACCGCCGAGGGCGTCATCCCGCACTGCTGCGCGGCGGCGGTGAAACCGCCAGTTTCCACCACACGGATGAAGACTTCCATTTCGCCGAAGCGGTTGACGTCAGGGCGCGCCATGTTGAATTCAATTCACAGGTGATTTGCTCAAAGGCAGTCTATATCAGCAATACGCGCGGGGATAAGGTGGCGCCCATTCTTCACTCTTTATGCAAATCAGCCAGGGAGAGCCATCGTGCCCATTGCCTTGTATGCCTTGACCGCCGGTGCCTTTGGCATCGGCGTTACCGAATTCGTGATCATGGGATTGCTGCTGGAGGTCGGCCAGGACTTCGGCGTGTCGATCTCCGCTGCCGGCCTGCTGATCTCCGGCTACGCCCTGGGCGTGGTGCTCGGCGCGCCGCTGCTCACCGCCCTCACCGCGCGCTGGCCGCAGCGCCGCACGCTGCTGGGGCTGATGGTGATCTTCACCCTCGGCAACCTGGCCTGTGCCCTGGCACCGGACTACGCCACGCTGATGGCCGCGCGGGTGCTGACCTCCTTCGCCCACGGCACCTTCTTCGGCGTCGGCTCGGTGGTCGCCACCAGCCTGGTGCCGGCCGAGCGCCGCGCCTCGGCCATCGCCCTGATGTTCACCGGCCTGACCGTCGCCACCATCCTCGGCGTCCCGCTGGGCACCTGGCTCGGCCAACTCTATGGCTGGCGTGCGGCCTTCTGGGTGGTGACCGGCATCGGTGTGCTGGCCCTGGCGATTCTGGCGATCTACCTGCCGCGCAACGGAGCCCCGCCGGCGGCCGGCAACCTGCGCGACGATTTCCGCGTGCTGAAGCGCCCGGCCGTGCTGCTTGGCCTGCTGACCACCGTGCTCGGTTTCGGCGGCGTGTTCACCGTGTTCAGCTACGTGTCGCCGCTGCTGACCCGCCTTGCCGGTTTCTCCGAGAGCGCCGTGTCGCCGGTGCTGCTGGTGTTCGGCGGCGGCTTGGTGCTGGGCAACCTGCTCGGCGGCAAGTTGGCCGACCGCAGGCTGGTGCCCGCCCTGCTTGGCAGCCTGGTGGCACTGGCAGTGGTCATGGGGTTGATGAGTTTTGCGCTGCAGAACCAGATCGCCGTGGTCGTCTTCATTGCTCTGCTCGGCGCCGCCGGCTT
This sequence comes from Pseudomonas sp. AU12215, assembly GCF_001675465.2. Taxonomy (NCBI): domain Bacteria; kingdom Pseudomonadati; phylum Pseudomonadota; class Gammaproteobacteria; order Pseudomonadales; family Pseudomonadaceae; genus Pseudomonas; species Pseudomonas sp. AU12215. The sequence goes on along the minus strand of NZ_MACM02000155.1, from coordinate 45,838 downwards.
CGCCACCGTGCCACCGCTGCAGATGTGGGTGCTGGAAAAAGCCCATGGCGCCGGCCAGAGCGTGGCGGCCAGTTTCAACATCGCCGCGTTCAACCTCGGCAACGCGCTGGGTGCCTGGCTCGGCGGCATGACCATCGACCACGGCCCCGGCCTCGCCGCACTGCCCTGGGTCGGCGCCCTGCTGCCAGTGGCAGCCATCGCCACAGCGCTGATCTGCCTGCGCCTGGAACGCGGCCCGGCGCTGCCGGCGGGCACCGTCCAGCAGGCACGGTGAACGATCGGCGAATCCGCACTGTCGAGGAAAGGGGCGCGCACTGCCGCGCCCCTTTTCTTTTCCCACAGACGGAGGGCTCGCCCACCCATGCTGGTTTCGCTTCAGGCTCTGCGGGCACTGGCCGCCTGGCTGGTGGTATTCCATCACTTCATGCAGGTGTTCTTCGATTTCCGCGCCGACAGCCTCGGCGGCAGATTGCTCTCCACCCGTGGCCAGGTCGGCGTCGACATCTTCTTCGTCCTCAGCGGCTTCGTGATCCACCTTTCCAGCGCCGGCCGACCGATGTCGCCGCTGACCTTCCTGGTCCAGCGCCTGGCCCGCGTCGCCCCAGCCTACTGGCTATACACGGCGATCACCGCGTTGATCATCTACGCCTTCGCCGACGTGATGCCGGTCTACGGCGTCGGCGGCAAGTCACTGCTGCTGTCCATGCTGTTCATCCCCAGCGAGAACCCCGGCGGCTTCGGCAAGTACCCGGTGCTACCGGTGGGCTGGACGCTGAACTTCGAGATGCTCTTCTACGGCCTGTTCGCCCTCTCCTTCCTGGTTGCCGAACGCTGGCGGCCCTGGCTGGTGACCGCACTGGTGCTGCTGGTGGCGCAGGTACTGGCGCGCGAACCGTGGGTCAGCAACTTCTACCGCAACCCGATCATCTTCGAGTTCCTCCTCGGCCTGGGCCTCGCGGCGCTTTACCGGCGCGGCTGGCTGAACTGGCCGCGACCGCTGGCGCTGGCGACAGCCGCCATTGCAGTGACGACCATCGTCCTGTTCCCTGCCGACCATCCCTGGCGCCTGCTCACCTGGGGCCTGCCCGCCGCCGCGCTGCTCGCCGCCTGCGTGGCGCTGGAACCACTGTTCGAGCGCAACCGGGTGCTGCATGCGCTGGGTGACTGGTCCTATTCGGTCTACCTGCTGCACGTGATCGTGCTCTGGCTGGCCGCGTACTGGCTGCATGAACGGCTGGGCCTGACGCCCTACCAGACGCTGGGCATCAGCGTGCCAGCCATCCTGTTGCTGTCCTGGCTGAGCTACGAATGGGTTGAACGGAAGATGGCGCGCCAGGTGCGCACGGCCTATGCGCGCCTGGCAAAGCCGCTGGCCGCCAGGCGCACTCAGACCGGATCGCTGTAGACCAGGCGGTTGCGCCCCTCGGCCTTGCCGCGATACAGGCGACGGTCGGTGCAGCGGTACAGTTCGTCCGCATCCAGCCCATCGCCCGGCCATTCGGCGAGGCCGAAGGTGGCGGAGATCGGGATACGCTGGCCGTGGTACATCAGCGGCGCCTCGTCGATATCCCGGCGCAGGGACTCCACCAGCGGCTTGGCGTCGAAGCGGTCGGTGAAGGGCAGCAACAGGCCGAATTCCTCGCCGCCCAGCCGGCCGATCAGGTCGGTGGCGCGCAGGCGGTGGCGCAGGCGATTGCACAGGTGCTGCAGCGCCTTGTCGCCGGCATCGTGGCCCCACTGGTCGTTGATGTTCTTGAAATGGTCGACGTCCAGCACCACCAGCACAAGCCGCGTCTCGTAGCGCGCCGCCTCCTGGATGCAACGGCGCAACGTGCGCTGAAAACTCTCGCGGCTGGCCACGCCAGTCAGCGCGTCGGTCAGCGCCAGGTTCCGCAGCTGCTTGTAAGCGGCCGCACGCCGCTCCTCGTACACGTGCATGAAGGCGATCACCAGGACGCCACAGAAGATGCCATTGCCGATGTCGATCAATCCCGGGGCATCCAGGCGCAGGTGATTGGCGTGCAGGTACATGACCGTGGCGATCAGCATGAACGGCACGGCAAGCAGGAAGCCGCGCCACTTGCCCAGCAGCAGGTAAGCCATCACGGGCATCAGGTAGACCCAGACGAAGGCCGATGCCGAAGCGTTGGGCATGACGATGATGTAGAGGATGAAGCAGAAGGTCGGCAGCAGGTAGGCGATGATCCAGGGCACCAGGCGCGTTACCCGCTTGAGCCGCTGCGTGGCCCACAGCAGCAGGCCGCAGGTGGCCAGTTCGGCGCCGGCCAGCCAGTAGTTGCCGGCGAAGAACTGGAGAATCGAGAACAATCCCAGCGTCGCGCCGGTACAGGTAAAGATCAACCGCATCAGCAGACGATGGTCTGCCTCCTCCAGGCCGGTCGGTCCGGCGCTGGACTCGAACAGATGGTCGGGATCGCTGTTGCGGTGCATCGCCCTGCTCCTTGGCTCAACCGCCCGGCGGGTCGGCCTCGATGGCGGCGGCCGAGCGCTCCAGCCCGGCTCACGTTTGCTGAAGACTACTCCAAATTCCTACAGCGCGTTGCCAAGCCGACGGAAACCCGCCGGATGGGCTAGCCTAGGCTGCATTGTCCATGGAGGAAATCTATGCGTTCGATTCTTGCCGTCCTGTCCGTGCTCGCGCTTTCCGGTTGTGCCTCGTACCAGAACGACGAGGTCCATCCCGTCCCCACCGACCGCCTGCTGGCGTACCAGCAACCCGGCAAGGACAGCGTCAAGGTCGACGTCACCCGCGACGTCGGCTATCTCGGTGGCGGCTGCTACGTCGCCATCACCATCGACCACGAAATAGCCGCGCGCATCGGCAAGGGCGAGTCGGCCAGCTTCCACGTGCCGGCGGGCAAGCACGTGGTCGGCATCATCGGCGACAAGGACGGCGAAGGCCTGTGCAGCAAGGCCATGCTGCGCCGCGAACTGCTGGTGCCGCTCGAGCCGGGCGGCAACAACGCCTTCCGCATCGTCAGCGACAACCGCACCGGTTTCGACATCAAGCCCGCCGTCGAATAACCGCCTGGCGCGCCTCAGCCGTTCAGACGGGCAACGAGGCGCGCCTGCAGCTTCTCCAGTTCAGCCGCCTCGGCCTTGTTCGCCGCGTGGATGCCCAGGCCCTCGCCGGCATAGCGCGGGACGATGTGCACGTGGATGTGGAACACCGTCTGCCCGGCGGGCGCGCCGTTGAACTGGGCGACCTGCACGCCATCGGGATTGAGCTCTTCGACGATCACGCCGGTCAGGCGCTGCACCACCCGCATCACCTTGGCCAAGGCGTCCGGGTCGACTTCGAGGATGTTGCGCGCCGGCGAATTCTTCGGAATCACCAGCGCATGGCCGTAGGACTGCGGGAACAGGTCGAGGAAGGCGAGCACGTCGTCGTCCTCGTACAGCTTGTAGCAGGGGGCCTCGCCGCGAATGATCTGGGCGAAGATGTTCTGCGGATCGTAGGTGCCGTGCAGGCTCATGGTGGGTTCCTTCTCCGGTGACTATGGGGCCGCACCTTACCTTTTTGTCGCGTGCGGGTCATGACCGGCCGCTTCCGGAGGTCTATCCTGAGGCCTTCCGCTGCTTTTCCCAGTGACCTGACCGGAGTATGCATGTCAGACCTTTCCGCGTTCCCCATCACCCGCAAATGGCCCGCCGAACACCCTGACCGCCTGCAGTTGTACTCGCTGCCCACGCCCAATGGCGTGAAGGTGTCGATCATGCTGGAAGAGCTCGGCCTGCCCTACGAGCCGCACCTGGTCAGCTTCGAGCGCAACGACCAGATGAGCCCGGAATTCCTGTCGCTGAACCCGAACAACAAGATTCCGGCGATCCTCGACCCCAACGGGCCGGACGGCCAGCCGCTGGCGCTGTTCGAGTCCGGCGCGATCCTGGTCTACCTCGCCGACAAGACCGACTCGCTGATCGCCCCCGGCGCCAGCGGTCGCTACGAGACGCTGCAGTGGCTGATGTTCCAGATGGGCGGGATCGGCCCGATGTTCGGCCAGATCGGCTTCTTCAACAAATTCGCCGGCAAGGACTATGAGGACAAGCGCCCGCTGCAGCGCTACGTCGACGAAGCCAAGCGCCTGCTGGCCGTGCTCGACCAGCGCCTGGAAGGCCGCGACTGGATCATGGGCGAGCGCTACACCATCGCCGACATCGCCACCTTCCCGTGGATCCGCAACCTGGTCGGTTTCTACGAGGCGGGTGAACTGGTCGGTTTCGAGAACTTCCAGAACGTGAAGCGCGTTCTGGAGCGCTTCCTGGCGCGGCCTGCGGTGCAGCGCGGGCTGAGCATTCCCAGGCGCGACTGAATACCAGGCTTTGGCAGGATCGCCACTTCAGCCAATGGCGAATAGCCCGCATGATTCGCATGCAAAGACTTCAAGCTACTGCCAACCTTGCCTTACGCCGTCACCGGAAAGGATTCCTCCATGCGGACTCAAGCGTGCGTGCTGCTACTGATTCTCCTCACGGGATGCGAACGCACCCCTCCATCCCGTCCGGCTCCCACCTGGGCAGTCATCGAGACAGCGACGATCCAGTCTGCCGTCTCCGACTCGATCAAGGAAAAGCACCCCTATCCACAGGAAATCAATGACGAGAATTACCGGGCCCTACAGCAGGAAAACCGTCGTCTGAACCAGCAGGCGTCCAGTCTGCGAACCGCCGCCATACAACGATGCATGGCCCAGGATAAAAGCGATGCCCCACAAGCCGAGCAGAAGACTACCCAGGGTGTGTCGTCAACGAACATTATGCAAATCAACGTACACGGCTTGGCAAGGGGCGGTGCCTGCATACAAAAAATCGACGACGACCAGCTGATTGCCGACCTCAAGGCGAAGATCGAGAGTTTCAGCAAGATCGAGCAGCAGCGCTCCCGGCACGACAACATGGTCCGCAAGACAATTCAGAGCACTATCCAGGCCGCCACTGAAGCCTACGCCCGGGCCCACGGGTTGGCTCTGGTCATCGATGGCCGGTCGGACATCGCTTACAACCAGTCCAACCAACTGCTCGATGTCACTCAAGGCGTCGTGGAACAAATCCTCAACCCGCCCCCTGCACAATGAGCCCCCTAGGTTCATCTGGCACGGCTGCCGAGTTCACCAATGAGGCCTGATCTTCAGGCCTCGATCTGGCTCCACTGCTTCGACAAGCGCTTGTCCGACACCGGAATCTTCGTCCCCAGTTGCTGGGCGAACAGCGAAACGCGGTATTCCTCCAGCATCCAGCGATAGAGCACCAGCTCCGGGTCGCGCTTGCCTTCCTGGGCGTGCTTGGCCAGGCGCGCCGAGTACTGTTCCCAGTAGCCGGCCATCTCACCGCTCCACACGCGGTCGCGCTGGACCTGACCGGCGACCTTGTCCAGACGCTGTTCCACAGCCTTCAGATAGCGCGGGATTTCCTTCAGCCATTCCAGCGGCGTGTCACGCACGAAGCCGGGGTAGACCAGCCTGGCCAGTTGCCCCTTCACATCGTTGAGCGGCACCGTCATGGCCAGGTCGACCTTGCCCTTGAAGCGCTTCTGCAAGCCATGCCAGAGCTTGAGGATTTCCAGGGTCAGGCGGGCGATACGCTCGGCGTGCTCGGTCCAGGCGCCGCGCTTCTTCTCGGCCAGTGACGCGAGCCCGGCGCCATCGCGCGGCAGGTTGGCTTCACCGTCGAGAATGGCGCTGTCCAGGCTGGCCAGCAGGATGTCTTCCACCAGCGACTCGACCCGGCCCAGCTCGCGATAGAGCAGACCCATGTCGGTCTGCCCCGGCAGCTTGCTGCGCAGGAACTTGGCCGGCTCGGCGAGCTGTTGCAGGAGCAGGCGTTGCAGGGCGCGGCGGTGCTGGTAGTCGGCCTCGGCCTGGGTCGGGAAGCGGTTTTCCTTGACCACGCCGGCCTCCTCCACCAGCGCCGGATAGACCGTCATCGACAGCCCGGCGACCTTCTGCTGGACCTTTTCCGCGACCCCGGCGAAGCCCTTGGCTTCCACCGGTTTCTGCGGCTTGTCGGCCTGCGGGATCGCCAACGCGGCCTGGCTGGCCTCGGCGAAGCGCGCGGTGAGTTCCGCCAGATCACGACCTTCGCCAAGGAACTTGCCACGGGCGTCGACCACTTCGATGTTCATCCGCAGGTGGCTTTCCACCTGGGTCTCGGCTTCCGCCCAGGCCTCTTCCGGCACACGGCTGCCGGTCATGCGCTGCAGCTCGCGGCCGAGGGATTCGGACAGCGCGCCCTCGGCGAAGACCATCTTGCCCAGCGCCGCCCGGACGAAGTCCGGCACCGGCACGAAGTTCTTGCGGATGGCCTTGGGCAGGCAGCGCACCAGCTCGATGCACTTGGCTTCCAGCAGGCCCGGCACCAGCCATTCGAGGCGTTCGGCAGGCAGTTGCGGCAACAGTGGCGCCGGCACGCGCAGGGTCACGCCGTCCCGCACGTGGCCCGGTTCGAAATGGTAGGTGAGCGGCAACTGCAACTCACCCAGTTGCAGGCGATCCGGGTAAAGACCGGCAGTGACTTCACTGGCATCGCGGGCGAGGACATCTTCCTCGCGCATGATCAGCAGGTCCGGTTTTGCCTTGTGCTCGCGCTCGTACCATTTCTCGAAGCTGGCAGACTGGTAGATATCCGCCGGCAATCGTTCGTCGTAGTAGGCGAACAGGGTTTCCTCGTCGGCGAGGATGTCGCGCCGGCGCGCCTTGGCTTCCAGCTCGTCGAGCTTCTCCAGCAACTGGCGGTTGGCCGACAGGCACTTGGCGCGGCTGTTGATCTCGCCGCGCACCAGCGCCTCGCGGATGAACATCTCGCGGGACACCGGCGCATCGATCGGGCCGTAGTGCACGGCGCGGCGACCGATGATGATCAGGCCGTACAGGGTGACCTGCTCGTAGGCCACCACCTGGCCGCGGCGCTTCTCCCAGTGCGGTTCCAGGTAGTTCTTCTTCACCAGGTGCCCGGCCAGCGGTTCCAGCCAGTCCGGCTCGATCTTGGCGACCATGCGGGCAAACAGCTTGGTGGTCTCCACCAGCTCGGCGGCCATGATCCACTGCGGCTTCTTGCGGCCGATCACACTGGAGGGATGAATCCAGAAGCGCCGCTGGCGCGCGCCGAGGTAGTCGCCCTCCTCAGCCTTCTGGCCGATCTGGCTGAGCAGGCCGGAGAGGATCGCCTTGTGCACGGCGGCATAGTCGATGTCGCGGGCCTTCGGCTCATCCGCCTTGGCAACCGGCTGGCGGCCACGGTTATCGTGCGGCTTGGCCTGCTCGCGGACGGGTTCGTTCTTGCGCTGGGCACCCTCCGACTTCGAGCCGAAAGGCAGCTGCAATTCCCGGCAGATCAGCGTCAATTGGCGGTGCGCATCGCGCCACTCGCGCAGGCGCAGGTAGTTCAGGAAATTCTTCCGGCACCAGTTGCGCAGCGGGTTGGAGCCCAGCGCCTGGCGCTGCTCCTCGAAGCCGCGCCAGAGGTTGATCAGCGCGGCGAAGTCCGAGTCCGGGTCCTTCCACTGTGCGTGGGCCTGGTCGGCGGCCTGCTGGCGGTCCATCGGCCGCTCGCGCGGGTCCTGCACCGACAGCGCGCTGGCCACGGTGAGGACTTCCGGCAGGCTGCCCAGTTGTGCGGCCTCCAGCAGCATGCGGCCCAGGCGCGGGTCGATGGGCAGGCGCGCGAGCTGGCGGCCCAGCGGTGTGAGCTGGCCCTCGCGGTTTACTGCCGAGAGCTCCTGCAGCAGGGTGAAGCCGTCGTTGATCGCCTTGCCATCCGGCGGCTCGATGAAGGGGAAGGCCTCGATGTCGCCCAGTCGCAGATGGAGCATCTGCAGGATCACCGCCGCCAGGTTGGTGCGCAGGATTTCCGGATCGGTGAAGGCCGGGCGACCGTTGAAGTCTTCCTCGCTGTACAGGCGCACGCAGATGCCCGGCTCGACCCGGCCGCAACGGCCCTTGCGCTGGTTGGCGCTGGCTTGCGAGACGGCTTCGATGGGCAGGCGCTGGACCTTGGCGCGGTAGCTGTAGCGGCTGATGCGCGCCGTGCCGCTGTCGATCACGTAGCGGATGCCCGGCACGGTCAGCGAGGTCTCGGCGACGTTGGTGGCGAGCACGATCTTGCGCCCCGGCATGGGCGCGAAAATCTTCTGCTGCTCGGCCGGCGTCAGGCGCGCATACAGCGGCAACACTTCGGTGTGGCGCAGGTTGGCCTTGCGCAGCATGTCGGCGGCATCGCGAATCTCGCGCTCGCCGGGGAGGAACACCAGCACGTCGCCGGGGCGCTTGCCGATTTCGCGCTCATGGGCGGCAATTTCGTCCAGCGCGCGGAGGATGCCCTGATCCACGGACAGGTCGTCGAACAGCGCCTCGCCGTCCTCATCCATCTCCGCGGCGAGCGGGCGGTACCAGGTGTCCACCGGATAGGTACGGCCAGAGACTTCGACGATGGGCGCATCACCGAAGTGTTTGGAGAAACGCTCCAGGTCGATGGTCGCCGAGGTGATGATCAGCTTCAGGTCGGGACGGCGCGGCAGCAGCGTCTTCAGGAAGCCGAGCAGGAAGTCGATGTTCAGGCTGCGTTCGTGGGCTTCGTCGACGATGATCGTGTCGTAGCGCTCCAGGTAGCGGTCGTGCTGGGTCTCGGCCAGCAGAATGCCGTCGGTCATCAGCTTGATCAGCGTGCTGTCGTCGCTCTGGTCCTCGAAACGCACCTGGTAGCCGACCAGCGAGCCCAGTGGCGTGCCGATTTCCTCGGCGACGCGGGTCGCGACACTGCGCGCGGCCAGGCGGCGCGGCTGGGTGTGGCCGATCAGGCCATGGGTGCCACGGCCCAGCTCCAGGCAGATCTTCGGCAGCTGGGTGGTCTTGCCCGAACCGGTTTCGCCGGCGATCACCACCACCTGGCTCTTTTCCAGCGCGGCCTGGATCTCGTCGCGCTTGGCGGCGATGGGCAGGCTGTCGTCGTAGCGAATCTTCGGAATGCTCGCACGGCGCGCCTCGACCTTGGCACAGGAGGCCTGGAAACGCTCGGCCCACTGGGCGAGCTTGGCGTCGTCCGGGTGCTTGCGCAGTTCGTGGAGCTGCCGGCGCAGGCGATGGCGGTCGCGGATCAGCGCATGGTCCATGCGCTGCAGGAGCTGTTCGGGAGTCGGCGTGGTTTCTGGGGTCATCGGCTTCGCTGGCGTATGCGCGGGAAGCGGCGCAGCGCAAACGAGCGAGGCCGGTCCCGGAAAATGGGCTGTCATGGCGACAATCCGTGGATTGTCGCAGAGGACCGGCAAGGGCCGCCACGCCGAATGCGTTGCGGCCCGTATTGGCGGGGCGTCGCGCCCCGCCGGGAGTCAGGCCTGCTGGTGCTCGCGCAGCTTGGCCAGGGCAATGGCCAGTGCCGCGCCGCCGAGGGTCTTGATCAGCGTGGGATGCTGGGCATAGAAGTGGCCGATGCTTTCGACTACGCCGGGGTTGGCCTTTTCCGCCTGGGCGGCCATCACCTCCACCTCCGACGCGCTCAACTGCCCGGCCTGTTCCGGCGTCAGCTGCGTCGCGCCCGGCTGCAGCACCTTGCCCAGGCCGCCGCTCATCATCTGGGCGAGCAGTGCCGGGCCAGCGGCAGCCAGCAATTGATTCAGCATGCCCGCACGCTGCACATCGCTGGACTGGCCGAACAACTGGCTCACCGTGTTGGCGAAAGGCGGCGTCTGATCGGAATGGAACATGGCGGTGAGGCTCTGCCCCAGTGCGCCGGCGGGCGCATTTTCAAGGTGCTCGTCCAGATTGCCACCGACGGCACCGACCACTTGCTGCAACAACGAATCCATCAGACTCATGGCGAATTTCCTCAGCTCTTTTTGGCAAACAGCAGGTGGTAGAGGACGAGCAGGGCTACGGCGCCGATCACCGCGCCAATGAAGCCCGTGGACTCGTCGGGTTGGTAGAAGTGCAAGGCCTGGCCCGCGAAGGTCGCCAGCAGCGCGCCGGCAATACCCAGGGCAGCGGTGATGAAGAAGCCCAGGGAGTTGTTCCCGGGTGCCAGCCACCGCGCAACAAGCCCCGCAACGAAGCCGATACAGATTGTCCAGATGAGGTGCATGGCGCTAGAACTCCGTGACAGTGGGAACGTCGGCCGAGGCTACGAGCAGCGCTGCCATGGAGGTATCGGTGATTTCCGAAAGTACCGCGGGGAATGTTGACTGTCTCCAGCGCGGAGGCGCCGGTGAACGATCTGGGGGGCAGACGTGCCATCGGCTAAGGAGCCGGTTGTTCGGACCGCCGTTGAATACGCCACTGGCCTGGCGTCCCCGAATCGGAGCGCAAGCTCCCATCCATGGGCGCTTGCGATTCCCTAGCAATGCGATGCCGCCAGCGCGCGGCTCCGCTCAGATACGGAACTGCCCCACGAGCTGGCGCAGGCGCTCGCCCAGGCCGTTCAGCTCGGTCGCCGTGCGCGCGCCCTTGGCTGCGTCGTCCGCCACGCTCTCCACGCCGCCGGCGATCTGGTGCACGCTGCGGTTGATCTCCTCGGCCACCGCGGTCTGCTCCTCGGCGGCGCTGGCGATCTGCGCGTTCATCGAGTTGATGGTGCCGATCAGCTGGGCGATGGCGTCCAGCGACTGGCCGGCCTGGTTGGCCTGGCCACGGGTGCGCTCGGCCATGTCGCTGGCGCGCTGCATGGCACTGACCGAGCCTTCCGTGGTACCGCGCAGGCGGTCGATCATCTGCTGGATTTCCCCGGTGCTCTGCTGGGTGCGGCTGGCCAGGGCACGGACTTCGTCGGCGACCACGGCGAAACCACGCCCGGCCTCGCCGGCGCGGGCCGCTTCGATGGCAGCGTTGAGCGCCAGCAGGTTGGTCTGCTCGGCGATGGAACGGATCACTTCCAGCACACCGACGATGCCCTGCACGTCCTGCCGCAGGGTGTCGAGGGAGTCGCTGCTGCTGCGCACCTCGCCCACCAGGTCGTTGATCTGCGAGACGCACAGGTCCACTTCGCGCTTGGCGGCCTGGCCTTCGCGGTCGGTCTGTTGCGCTGCGTCGGCGGCCTGTTGTGCGCTGCGCGCCACTTCCTGCGCAGCGGCGGTCATTTCGTTGATGGCGGTGGCGACCTGGTCAGTCTCGTGGCGCTGCCCGTCCATCGCGCGTTCGGAGCGCTGCGCCTGCTGGGCCACATCGCCCACCAGACCCGACAGCTGGTTCGTGGTGCCGGCGACCTGCTGCACCAGTACGTGAATCTTCTCGACGAAACGGTTGAACGAGCCGGCCAGTTCACCCAGCTCGTCATGGCGGCCCAGGTTCAGGCGATGGGTCAGGTTGCCATCACCGGCAGCCATGTCGTCGAGGTTATCGCGGACCTGCACGATAGGCTGCACGATGGCGCGGCTGAACAGTCCGGCGAGCAGGCCGATCACCACCAGCAGCGCCAGCGCCCCGCCGCCCATGAGCAGCAGCAGGTTATCGATCTTGGCATCGAAAGCGGCACCGGCCTCCTTCACTTCGCGCTCGACGTCGTCGAGGTTGAGGGAGGTACCGAACACCAGGTTCCACTTGGGCAGGTAATGCGCGTAGCCGATCTTCGGCACGATGGCATTGCCGCCCGGCAGGGTGAAGCTGTAGCGCACGTAGTGCTGGCCGCTCTGCCCCGCCGCCACCAGTTCGCGGATGGCGTAGACGCCGTTGGGATCGCGATAGCCGCTGAAGTCTTCGCCCAGGCGTTCGTCGCTGGTGCCCTGGAAGACGCGGATGGAGCGGGTGTCGTAGCCCCAGAAGTAGCCGCCCTTGCCGTATTCGAGGCGCTTGAGGATGGCGATGCCCTGTTCGCGCGCCGCGGCATCGCCCTGAGCAGCGGCCTGGTAGACAGGCCCGACGGCGGCCAGTGCCACGTCGACGAAGTTCTTCAGCTGGGCTTCGCGGTCCTGGGTAAGGTTCTCGCGGATCTGCGCTTCCTGCTGGGTCGCCAGTTGCTTCAAGGCAACGGTGGAAATCGCGCACAGCAGCAGGGTGAGGAGGAGGATCGGCACGATGGCCAGGAGCAGGACCTTGGCGCGCAAACGAAGGGCAGTGTTCAAGGCGTTCACCTCAGGCGGATAGGGGACATGGCTTCCTTGCCCCATCAAAAAACCCGCCTTGCGGCGGGTTTCTTATCTATCGGCTCAGGCTCTGATTTTCTTGAGCTCTTCGTCGCGCAATTCGCGGCGCAGGATCTTGCCAACGTTGGTGGTCGGCAGGCTGTCGCGGAATTCCACGGACTTGGGACGCTTGTAACCGGTGAGGTTGTCGTGCATGTGCTGCATGACTTGCTCCTTGGTCAGGGTGACGCCCGGCTTGGACACCACGAAGACCTTGATCGCCTCGCCGGACTTCTCGTCCGGGATACCGATCGCGGCGCACTGCAGCACGCCCGGCAGGGTGGCGAGCACGTCTTCCAGCTCGTTGGGGTACACGTTGAAGCCCGACACCAGGATCATGTCCTTCTTGCGGTCGACGATACGCATGTAGCCGTCTTCCTGGATGATCGCGATGTCGCCGGTACGCAGCCAGCCATCCTTGTCGAGGATCTCGTCGGTGGCTTCCTGGCGCTGCCAGTAGCCCTTCATCACCTGCGGGCCCTTGACGCACAGCTCGCCACGCTCGCCCAGTGGCAGGTCATGGCCGTCATCGCTGATGACCTTGCAGAGGGTCGACGGAACCGGGATGCCGATGGTGCCGATCTGGATGTTCTGGAACGGGTTCACCGACACCACCGGGCTGGTCTCGGTCATGCCGTAGCCTTCGCAGATGGCGCAGCCGGTGACGTCCTTCCAGCGCTCGGCAGCAGCCTGCTGCAGGGCCATGCCGCCGGAGAGGGTCAGCTTCAGCGCGGAGAAGTCCAGCTTGCGGAAGCCTTCGTTGTTGCACAGGCCGACGAACAGGGTGTTCAGGCCGACGAAGCCGGTGAACTTCCACTGCGACAGCTCCTTGACCATGCTGGCCAGGTCGCGCGGGTTGGTCACCAGAATGTTGTGGTTGCCGGTGAGCATCATCGCCATGCAATGGAAGGTGAAGGCGTAGATGTGATACAGCGGCAGCGGGGTGATGAGGATCTCGCAACCTTCATTGAGGTTGGCGCCCATCAGTGCCTTGCACTGCAGCATGTTGGCGACCAGGTTGCGATGGGTCAGCATCGCGCCCTTGGCCACGCCGGTGGTGCCGCCGGTGTACTGCAGCACCGCTACATCGTCGCCCTTGGGCGAGACTTCCGCCACCGCCTTGCCGCGGCCCTTGGCCAGGACGTCGATGAGCTTCTGCGCGTTGGGGATGCTGTAGGCCGGCACCATCTTCTTGATGTTGCGGACCACGAAGTTGACGATGAAGCGCTTGAGCGGCGGCAGCATGTCACCCACTTCGGTGACGATGACGTTGCGGATGCCGGTCTTGGGCAGCACTTCCTCGGCCAGGTGAGCCATGTTCGCCAGGCACACCAGCGCCTTGGCGCCCGAGTCGTTGAACTGGTGCTCCATTTCCCGCGCGGTATACAGCGGGTTGGTGTTGACCACGATAAGGCCCGCGCGCATGGCGCCGAAGACCACGATCGGATACTGGAGCACGTTGGGCAGTTGCACGGCGATGCGGTCGCCGGGCTTGAGGTCGGTGTGTTGCTGCAGGTAGGCGGCGAAGTCCCCGGAGAGCTTGTACATCTCGCCGTAGGTCAGGGTCTTGCCCAGGTTGCTGAAGGCAGGCTTGTCTGCAAAACGTTGGCAGGATTCTTTGAGTACCGCGAGGATGTTCGGGTACTGGTCAGCGTTGATCTCGGCAGCGATCCCCACTGGGTATTTGTCCTTCCAGAAATTGTCGGTCATGGAAGCCCACTCCTAAGCAACAGCTCATCTTTACCGCGTTCGCGGTTCTTTGTTGTGTTTATGTCGCTTTCCCCCGGCTCGGGGAGCGAAAAGCGGGCCGAGATTATCAGCTTTGGGAAACAGCGACCAGCACCAAACACAGCCTTGTCCGTAAGAAAAATGACCGAAGACAGGCTTTCCGGTCACCAATCTCCCATTCGTCGGAAAAGCCCGTCCCAGAAGGCTCGCAGCCTTGTTGGATTGTCTGACAAAGTGGGTTTCAGGGAAATGAAACCGGAAAAAAGAACGGGGACCGGTGTTCAGGCCAGGTCCCGCTCGGAAGGTTGAAATCGCAGTTTCGGATAGGCCGGTTTCGCATGGCTCAAGCGGTTGAAGCGATTCGCCGCCGGCGGCTGCTGTGAACAGCGTCTCAGGCGGCGCGCCCGGGTACGCTGCCTTCAATGATCTACCTCAACACCGGACCATTAAGGTTCCCGCACAGTGCTTATGCACTCTCCTGGAGAACCCTCATGTTTCCCGAATTCCGCGAAAAGATTACCCGTCTGAAAACCGAAGACCCGCATTTCGCCAAGCTGTTCCACAGCCACAACGACCTCGACCAGCAGATCAAGAACATGGAAGCGGGGATCACTCCCGCCAGCCATGACACCATAGAGACACTGAAGAAGCAGAAGCTGCAGCTCAAGGACGATCTCTACGAGATCCTGCGCAAGAAAGACGGCTGCTGCCAGTGCGGCAGCGGCGGCTGTGGTGGTTGACCCACTCGCGTCGACAATACGCCATAAAAAAGGGGGGGCTGATTCAGGATCAGCCCCCCCTTTTCATTCACGCTCGCCTCAGGCGGTTTCGCGCAGCTCGCGGCGCAGGATCTTGCCCACCGGCGTCATCGGCAGAGCGTCCTTGAGCACGATGTGCTTGGGCACCTTGTAGCCGGTGAAGTTTTCCTTGCAGTAGGCCTTGAGCTCCTCGACGGTCACACCCCCCTCACGGGCCACGACGAACAGCTTCACCGCCTCGCCGGATTTCTCGTCCGGCACACCCACGGCCGCGCAGTTGGCGACTTTCGGGTGGGCCATGACCACGTCCTCGATCTCGTTGGGATAGACGTTGAAGCCGGAGACGATGATCAGGTCCTTCTTGCGGTCGACGATGCGGGTGAAGCCGTCCGGGTCGATCACCGCGATGTCGCCGGTGCGCAGCCAGCCTTCGGCGTCCAGCACCTCGGCGGTGGCTTCTTCGCGCTGCCAGTAACCCTTCATTACCTGCGGGCCCTTCACGCATAGCTCGCCACGCTCGCCCAGGCCGACGTCGTTGCCGTCGTCGTCGATCACCTTCAGCGCGGTGCCCGGCACCGGGATGCCGACGGTGCCCAGGCGCGCCTGGTCGCCGTAGGGGTTGGTGCTGACCACCGGGGACGTCTCGGTGAGGCCGTAGCCTTCGACCACGGTGCAACCGGTCATGGCCTTCCAGCGCTCGGCGGTGGCGGTAACCAGCGCGGTGCCGCCGGAGTTGGTGACCTTCAGGTTGGAGAAGTCCAGTTCCTTGAATTCGGGGCGGTCCATCAGGGCGACGAACAGGGTGTTCAGACCCAGCAGCGCGGAGAAGCGCCACTTCTTCAGTTCCTTGATGAAGCCGGGGATATCGCGCGGATTGGTGATCAGCACGTTGTGGTTGCCATTGACCATCATGCACATGCAGTTCGCGGTGAAGGCATAGATGTGATACAGCGGCAGCGGCGCGATCATCACCTCGTTGCCGACCTGCATCAGCGGCTTGCCGTCCGGCCCGTGTTGCTGCAGACAGGCATGCACCTGCTGCATGTTCGCCACCAGGTTGCCGTGGGTGAGCATGGCGCCCTTGGCCACGCCGGTGGTGCCGCCGGTGTACTGCAGCACCGCGATGTCTTCCAGACCGACCTTGACCGGCTGCAGCCCATGGCCGCGGCCCTGACGCAGCGCTGCCTTGAAGGAAACGGCCTGGGGCAGGTTGTACTCCGGCACCATCTTCTTCACGTGCTTGACCACGGTGTTGACCAGCAGGCCCTTGAGCGCCGGCTGCAGGTCGCCCATCTGCGCTTCGATCAGGTACTCGATGCCGGTGTCGGGCAGCACTTCCTGCACCAGCTTGCCGAACAGGTTCACGTAGACCAGCGCGCGGGCGCCGGAATCCTTGAACTGGTGCCGCATCTCGCGGGCGGTGTAGAGCGGGTTGGTGTTGACCACGATGAGGCCGGCGCGCAGGGCGCCGAACACGGCGATGGGGTATTGCAGGATGTTCGGCATCTGCACGGCGATACGGTCGCCGGGCTTGAGGTCGGTGTGCTTCTGCAGGTACGCGCCGAAGGCGGCGGACAGGCGATCCAGCTCGGCGTAGGTCAGGGTCACGCCCATGTTGCTGAAGGCCGGGCGGTCGGCGAACTTCTTGCAGGAGCGTTCGAAGACTTCCACCACCGACTTGTAGGGGGTCAGGTCAATGTCGCTGGGCACGCCGGCCGGGCGTTTGTCGTTCCAGAAATCAGGTTGCATTTATTCTTGTCCTCGTACCTGAGCGAAACCGAACCGTCATTGCGGTCATTCGACGGAAGCTAGCAGTTCCTTTGGTCATCGCAAAGACTCCAGGCGGCGTCATAGACTGCGTGAATCTTGCTCCACCATCCCGGCACGGCGCGGGATAGAGCCGGCGGCCGCCTGGGACGGGACTTGCACGACAATGGCCGGGAGCTATCGGCAATCCATACAGAAGATGTCCCGGCGTGGCAGAATCGCCCCGTCTGGCCCGCTCCATGGCCCCATTCCAATAAGAATCGACGAACAAGAAGCAGGATGGACCCCATGCCCTACGCCGCCTACTGGCTCGCCGCCAGCGACGAGACACCGCTCTACACCCGCCACTGGGCGCCGGAAAGCCCGTCCCGCGGGGCCCTGATGCTGTCCCATGGCATGGCCGAGCATGCCGGCCGCTACGAGCGCCTGGCCCTGGCGCTGAACGCCGCCGGCTATCACCTCTATGCCATCGACCAGCGCGGCCACGGCCGCACCGCCGAGAACGGCGAGCTGGGCCATTACGCCGACCGCGGCGGCTGGGGCAAGGTGATCGGCGACCTGCACACGCTCAACCAGCATGTGCGCGAGGAACACCCTGACCTGCCGATCATCCTGCTCGGCCATAGCATGGGCAGCTACATTGGCAGCGCCTACCTGCTGCAACACAGCGCCAGCGTGAATGCGGCGGTGCTGTCCGGCTCCAATTACCAGCCGGTCGCGCTGTACAAAAGCGCTCGCGCCATCGCCCGCTTCGAACGCTGGCGCCAGGGCCCGCTGGGGCAAAGCGCGCTGATCGACTTGCTGTCCTTCGGCTCGTTCAACAAGGCCTTCAAGCCAAACCGTACAGCCTTCGACTGGCTCAGCCGCGACCCCGTCGAAGTCGATAAGTATGTCGCCGACCCGCTCTGCGGCTTCCGCTGCAGCAACCAGCTGTGGGTGGACCTGCTCGGCGGCCTGGCTGATATAACGCCGGTGGAACATCTCTCGCGCATCCGCCACGACCTGCCCGTGCTGGTGATCGGCGGCGAACGCGACCCGGTCAGCCAGGGCAAGCGCCTGCGCGATCTCGCCCAGGCGATGACCCGCGCCGGGGTTCGTGACGTCCAACTGAAGATTTATCCCGACGCTCGCCACGAGTTGTTCAACGAGAGCAACCGCGACGAGGTCATCCACAACCTGATCGACTGGCTGGGCGTGCAGTGCCCGGTCCCGCAGGTCGAGAAATCCGAGGAGCCCCTATGACTTCCGTGCAGAACGTCCCCTATGAAGAACTCGAAGTCGGCCAGAAGGCCAACTTCAAGCGCAGCGTCGGCGAACGCGACATCCAGCTGTTCGCCGAGGTCTCCGGCGACCGCAACCCGGTGCACCTGGACGCCGACTACGCCGCCACCACCCAGTTCAAGGAGCGCATCGCCCACGGCATGCTCACCGGCGCGCTGATCAGCGCGGCAATCGCCACCACCCTGCCCGGCCCGGGCACCATTTACCTCGGCCAGAACCTGACTTTCACCCGCCCGGTGAAGCTCGGTGACGAACTGACGGTGGAACTGGAAGTGCTGGAAAAGCTGCCGAAGAACCGCGTGCGCATCGGCACCGTGGTGCTCAACCAGGACGGCAAGGCCGTGGTGAAAGGCGAGGCCGAAGTGATGGCGCCGACCGAGAAACTCGACATCGAACTGCCCGCCCTGCCGCCGATCACCATCGGCTGATGCAAATTCCGGGGCCGGCCATCCGGCCCCGGAAACTTGTATACAGTTTTCCCCTCGACTACCCTGCCCCCGTCACCTCACATCCATCCGGGATAACCGAAGGCTTCGTGCCCGAAACCCCTCACCGGGAATCGGAGCCGCCATGGACCTTCGACTGCTATTGCTGTCCCTTTGCACCTTCGCCGCCGGCCTCGCCGAGGCCATCCTCACCGGCATCCTGCCCTCTCTCGCCGACGACCTGAATGTCTCGCTCAGCCTCGCCGGCCAGCTCACCAGCCTGTTTTCCCTGAGTTTCGCCATCGCCGCGCCGTTGCTCGGCTGGCTGACCCGTGGCGCCGATTGCCGGCGGCTGCTGTTCATCACCCTGCTGGTGTTTGCCGCGTTCAATGCTGGCGCCGCGCTGAGTCCCGACTACGCCTCACTGCTGCTGATGCGCATCGGCATGGCCGCGTGCTGTGGGTTGCTGATCATGCAGGCCAGCCTGCTGGCGGTGGAGCTGGCGCCGCCGGGCCAGCGCGGGCGCGCCATTGGCCTGATCTTCATGGGCATCAGCGGCTCGCTGGTGTTCGGCGTACCAGCCGGCGTACTGGTCAACGACTGTTTCGGCTGGCGCTGGATCTTCGCCGCCATCGCCCTTTACTCGCTGCCACTGGCCGCCCTGCTGCTGCTCGCCCTGCCCCGCCGCAAGCTGGAGAGCCCGGCCAATGGCGCAGCGTACAGGCGCCAGTTGCGCAGTCCGGCGCTGAATCTCGCACAACTGGTGTCGATTCTTCTGTTGGGCGGTCACTTCACCCTGTTCGCCTACATCACGCCCTGGTTCCAGCAGGTCGCCGGGATCACTGACAGCCAGAGCATTGCGCTGACCCTGTTACTGATCGGCCTGGCGGCCATCGGCGGCGGTTATCTGGGTGGCTGGCTGAGCGACCGGCTCGGCCAGCGCCGCGCGCTGATCGTGGTGCCGGTGCTGTTCGCCCTGGCGATGACGGCGATCCCGCTGAGCCTCGGACATCCGTGGCTGCTGCTCGGCGCGCTGATGGTCTGGAGCACCATCAGCTGGATGATTTCGCCAGCGGTGCAGAGCTACCTGCTCGCCAGCGACCCCGCCAGCGGCAGCGCCGGCGTGGCGCTGAACACCTCGGCCATGCACCTGGGCGTTGCCCTCGGCGCGGCGCTGGGCGGCGCGGTGATCAGCCTGGCCGGCATCGTCTGGACGCCCTGGGTCGGCGTCAGCCTGGTAAGCGCGTCGGTGCTGTGCGCGGCACTTTCCTGCTGGCTCGGGCGCGAACCGCATGCGCTGGGGCTCAGCGCTCCTTCACGGTGACGCTGGCGGTCATCCCGGCGCTCAGGTGTACGCCTTCGGGTACCGTGCCCAGGCGGATGCGCACCGGGATGCGCTGGGCCAGGCGCACCCAGTTGAAAGTCGGCTCGACGTTGGCCAGCAACTGGCTGTCGGGGATCGCGTTGCGGTCGGTGATGCCGCTGCTGATGCTTTCCACCGTGCCGTCGATGGCGATGTCGCCACTCATCAACACCACCTGCGCCGGCTGGCCGACACGGATGCCGGGCAGCTTGGTTTCTTCGAAGTAGGCGGTGACGTAGAAGGACTTCTGGTCCACCAGCGCCATCACCGGCTGGCCAGCCTGGGCATAGTTGCCCTGGGCCAGGCGCAGGTTGGTGACCTGGCCGTCGCGAGGGGCGCGCATTTCGCTGCGGGTCAGGTTGAGCTGCGCCAGCCGCACCTGGGCCTGGGCCTCGTCGAACTCGCTCTTGGCAATGGCGGCGTTGATCTGCGCGGTCTCCTTGTCCTCGGCACTGATGGCGGCGATGCCCAGCTTGTTGCGCCGCGAGGCTTCGCTCAGGCGCAGTCGATATTGCTGCTGGCGCGTCTCGGCGACGGCCTTGGCCTGCTCCAGGTTGGCGGCATAGCGCTCGTGGTCGATGCGCATGATCAGGTCACCGGCCTTGACCTGCTGATTGTCCTGCACGGCGAGGTCGGTGACCCAGCCGGATACGTCCGGGGCGATCACCACCACATCGGCGCGCACGCGCGCATCGCGGGTCCAGGGCGACAGCATGTAGTAGCGCCATAGCCAGGTGCCGGCCATGACAGCGGCAATGACCAGGATGACGGTGACCGCTACGCGAAAGGTTCCGCGCATACAAACTTCTCCTCTCAGGGCACAGCGCTGAGCGCCCAGGTAATGGCGCAGAGAATCAGCACGAACAACGCGCAGTCGAACAGCGCCTCGTGCCAGATCCAGCGTCCGAAGGGGGTGGCCTGCAGCAGCAGGCGCAAAACCACGGTCAGGCCCAGGGCCAGCACCGCGTAGATGAACAGCGGACTCAGAAACACGCCACCCCAGCCGAACTCATGCAGTCCCATTGGCGTCCTCCAGACGGCACCACTGGCGCCAGGTATGGCGTAATTGCGCCAGCGCGGCACGGGCCAGGCGGTTGGATTCGTCGTCACCCTGCAGATCATGCGCGAGGGCTTCCTCCAGCGGCGGGCACAGGCTTTCCAGGCGCGGCTCGCGGCCCGCACCAGGGCCCTTTTCCAGCACGCTGCCCAGTGCACCGAGGAACTGATCACGACGCTTGCGCAACTGCCCCTGGGCGCCGTTGAGGCAGGCTCGCATGTGGATCAGCTCATTGCCCAGGTCAAGGGCGAACAGGCCGTCCTGCCAACGCCGCTGCTCTTCCTTGGGCAACAGAGTGTAGTGCCGCGCCAGACGGATCAGGCGGTCGGCCATGCGCCCGCCAAACCAGTTCTCGGCTTCGGCCAGCGGCCGCCGAGTCAGGCGTCCGAGATCTTCGCAGGTGGCCTGGATCAACCGGCGGTTGAGCCAGTCCGCCGGCAAGGTCAGCAAGCGGAACACCAGCACCGCAAAGCCCACGCCGATGACGATGCCCTGGGCCGAATTAAGCAGGTTGGCCAGGTCGTACTTCATCACGTTGCTGGGCGCTACGAGCGTGATGAAGTGGATCGAAAAGGACGTCGCCGTGCCCGCCAGCGCTGGCGTGGCCATGCCCAGCAAGGCGAAGAACAGCGGCACGCCCAGTGCCAGGCAAAGCAGCGGGAAGCCGTTCCACTGCGGCAGCAGCCATTGACTTACGATGGCAGCCGCCGGGATCGCGTAGAGAATGCCTCGCAGGAAACCCAGGCCGATGGTGACGGCATTGTCGCGGTTTGCGAACAGGCTGCAGATCACCGCCGCCAGCAGCATGCCGCCGGTGGCCGCCGGCCAGGCCGTGGCCATCCAGAAGGCCGACATGCCGAGTAACGCCAGCGCACTGCGCAGGCCGTAGAACAGCGCCATCAGCCCATCGCGGTGCCAGGACAGGGTACCGGTGGCAACATCGTCCACCCGACCGTCGGCTACCGCACGCATGGTCCGTTCCGAATCCACCGCCTTGCGCAGCAACAAGGCACAACGGGTCAGGCAGTAGCGCAGGTCGTTGGAATAGCTGTCGTCGGTGCCGGCCTTCTGCAGGCGCTCCTGCAACCCATGCATCACATCGACCTGGGGATTTTCCAGCGCGGCACGCAGCTCCTCGAACCAGGGCTGCAGGCGGGCACGGTCTTCCGCGTCCAGCACGCTGCGCTGGCGCGCTACACCGCGCGCGGTGCGCAGCAGGCTAAGCAAGTCACGGGAAAGAATCCGCAGCGCGCGTGAGCGCATGCGTCCGCGATAGCCCTCGAACCAGGCATGGTCGCGCTGCACGTCGACTTCGACAATCTTGCCCAGCGCCTGCAGCAGTCCCTTGATCTGCCGAGCGTCGGCATCGATCTCGCTGCGCGCGGCCTGCATGCCGGTAAGCCAGGTGGCCTGGGCCTGCTTGTCCAGGTTGGCCTCGACGCGACGGGGCCAGAGGATGGCGCTGATGGCCGAGGCGCAGAGGATCCCCAGGCAGATTTCCGTGCTGCGCGCCACGGCCTGGTCGAACACGTCCAGCGGATGGTTGATCGCCGGCAGGCCGATGATCGCCACGGTGTAGCCCGATAGCACGAAGGCGTAGGAAACGTGGTTGCGCAGGCTCGTCGACGCAGCCGTGCAGAGCCCTAGCCAGAGCGAGATGGCCAGCAGGAACAGCCAGGGCGTCTGGGCGAATAGCGCGATCATCACCACCGACATGACGGTACCGACCACGGTACCGATCAGGCGGAAAAGCCCTTTGGCCACCACCATGCCCGACAGCGGCTGGGAAACGATGAACACGGTCATCAGCGCCCACTGCGGCTGCTCAAGGTCAAAGCGGAAGGCGCACCAGAGCGCCAGACCACCGGCCAGGAGGGTCTTGATTGCGAATTTCAGCGCCAGCGTATCCGGCGCGAGGAATGCCTGCAGCGTAGGTCGCACGCGGTCTCTCGAAAGGGTCCGGGTCTATCGCTTAAAGATAGCCGGCAAAGAGGATGATGGAATCGTTTCCGTTCATATTATTAGCAAGCTAACAATATGTCATCCCCACTTTCGTCAGGGCAAAAAAAACGGGCGACCTAAGTCGCCCGAAGTGCCTTGCGTGCTCTGTGAATCTGTAAGGATCAGCTCTTCTTGTGGCTGTCCTTCCAGATGAAAATTCCAACCCCGCCGAAGAAAACAACCATCAGTCCGACGGTAAGGATGCCTGCGAGAACCACTTCGTCGATGAACATGATGCTGGCCTCCTGTTGCCTACATCGTCTGGGGATGTGTGCAGATTACCGGCGGCCTGGCGGTGCAAATTGACCTGGATCAATGGACGACAAGGCGCTTTCCGGGGAGGCCCGGAGCACTGACGCAGGTCAAGTTTCGGAGGGGACGGGGTGCGGCGGGAAGCCGCGCAGGGCGGGGGTTTGCGGGTGAAGCGGGGGATTGGAGGCGAAGAAGCTCAGCGCTTCTTCGGCTTGCTCTTGCCCTTCTTGCGCGACTTGCCCAGCGGCAGTGCCTGCTCGAAGGCCTTGCGCACATCCTGCAGGCGCTTTTCGTGCACGTCGTGGATGCGCTTGTCGCGCTCGGCGGTGAAGTCGATCAGCTTGTCGTCGTTGCTCATGGCAGGGCATGCACCAGGCGGAAAGTCAGATTCAGGCGCGGCGCGACCGGACGGCGCGTCTTGGCGACCTGATGCTGCCAATAATGCTGCGTCGCGCCGGACATGACCAGCAGCGAACCGCCGGAAAGCTCCATGGAATGTTCGATTGTGTTTCGCCCCTTGCGCCGCAAATCGAAGCGCCGGGTCCCGCCCAGGTTCAGCGAGACCACCACCGGATTGCGTCCGAGCTCCGGCTCGTCATCGCTGTGCCAGCCCATGGAATCCTGGCCGTCGCGGTAGTAGTTGAGCAGCACGCCATTGAAGCGCTGCCCGGCCGCCGCCTCCACCGCGGCACGAATCTCCGCCAGTAGCGGCGTCCAGGGCAGCGGCGCGTGGGTCAGGCCGGAATAGGTATAGAAGGCCTCGGGATCGCCGTACCAATTGACCAGGCGCGGCTCCGGGTAGTCACGGCCGTGCAGACGGACGAGCGGTTGCTCCCAGGGCGTCTCGGCCAGCAACTGCGCCAGCCAACGGGCGGCACGCGGCGGCGGGCACCAGTCGGGAATCAGGCGCAGCTCTGCATCGGGCAGCAGGATGGGGGCGTCGTCGAACAGCATGCAAGGCTCGGGCATTCAGCGATGGACAGAGTCTACTACCCCGGGAAGTCAGACCTCGACATCGATCCACAGTCCCTTGCGCGGCGCGGCCTGCACGCCTTCCCCCAGTTCCTCGACTTCTTCCAGCTCCTCCAGCGCCTCGCCCTCGGGCGTGCCGTCGGTCTGCTCGCGACGCTTGCGTCGGCGCTGGTACTCGTCCTTGAGCGCCTGTTCGTCCGGACGGCGCTCCAGCTCCACACCAGCGTTGCCCGCGCTGGGCGCAGGTGGCGTCACCGGGGCGACATCCGGTCGCGGCCTGGGCAGGTCCTGCTGGGCAGTGACGGGGGCAAAATGGGTCGGTACAAGTGGCAGCATCGGGATGCTCCTGCGCCGAAGCTCGGTGGGAAGTCCTCTTGTCAGGCTATCGGCGGCAGCGCTAGAGACTTGAGCCCGCCTCGCTACACTTTGTTCGATTCGCGATGAATCTGCCGTGAAATCCGGCACCTGCCGGCGGCCGTAGCGACATTTCGGACGACCGGAGGCGCCTACGGCCATCGCTGAACGCTGCGCGTTCCGGTACCATAGCCGGCTTTTTTTGGGAGGTGTCCATGGCGCAGTATCAACCCGGTCAACGCTGGATCAGTGACAGTGAAGCGGAACTCGGCCTGGGGACCATCCTGGCGCTGGATGGCCGCATGCTCACGGTGCTCTATCCGGCCACCGGTGATACCCGCCAGTACGCCGAGCGCAATGCGCCGCTGACCCGCGTGCGCTTCGCCCCGGGCGATCAGATCACCCACTTCGAAGGCTGGAAGATGACCGTCCGCGAAGTGGACGAGATCGACGGCCTGCTGATCTACCACGGCATCACCGCGCAGAACGAGCCGCACACCGTCCCGGAAACCCAGCTGTCGAACTTCATCCAGTTCCGCCTGGCCAGCGACCGCCTGTTCGCCGGGCAGATCGACCCGATGTCCTGGTTCGGCCTGCGCTACCACACCCTGGAACACCGCACCCGCCTGCTGCAGTCCTCGCTGTGGGGCCTGGGCGGCGCCCGCGCGCAACCCATCGCGCACCAGCTGCACATCGCCCGCGAAGTCGCCGACCGCATGGCGCCGCGCGTCCTGCTGGCCGACGAAGTGGGCCTGGGCAAGACCATCGAAGCGGGCCTGGTGATCCACCGCCAGCTGCTCTCCGGCCGCGCCAGCCGCGTACTGATCCTGGTACCGGAAAACCTGCAGCACCAGTGGCTGGTGGAAATGCGCCGGCGCTTCAACCTGGAAGTCGCGCTGTTCGACCGCGAGCGCTTCGTCGAGAGCGATGCCAGCAATCCCTTCGAGGACACCCAGTTGGCCCTGGTGGCGCTGGAATGGCTGCGCGAGGACGAGAAGGCCCAGGACGCGCTGTTCGCTGCCGAATGGGACCTGCTGGTGGTCGACGAGGCCCACCACCTCGTGTGGCACCCGGAACAGGCCAGCCCGGAATACCAGTTGGTCGAGCAACTCTCCCAGGTCATCCCTGGCGTGCTGCTGCTCACCGCGACCCCGGAACAGCTCGGCCTGGATAGCCACTTCGCCCGTCTGCGCCTGCTCGATCCGGACCGCTTCCACGACCTGGAAGCCTTCCGCACCGAAAGCAGTCAGTACCGCCCGGTTGCCGAAGCGGTACAGGAGCTGGTCGACCAGGGCACCCTCTCCCCTACCGCGCGCCAGGCCATCCACGGCTTCCTCGGCAGCGAGGGCGACGAGCTGCTGGCCAGCGTCGAGGCCGGCAATGAAGAGGCCCGCGCCCGCCTGGTACGCGAGCTGCTCGACCGCCACGGCACCGGCCGCGTGCTGTTCCGTAATACCCGCGCCGCCGTGCAGGGCTTCCCGGAACGCCAACTGCATCCTTACGTACTGGCCAACCCGATCGAGTACATGGAGCTGCCGCTGGGCGAGCACCCGGACCTCTACCCGGAAGTCAGCTTCCAGGCCCAGGCCGACGACGGCGACGAGAACAACCGCTGGTGGCGCTTCGACCCGCGCGTCGAGTGGCTGATCGACACCCTGAAGATGCTCAAGCAGTACAAGGTGCTGGTGATCTGCGCCCATGCCGAGACCGCCATGGACCTGGGCGACGCCCTGCGCCTGAAGTCCGGCATCCCGGCCACCGTGTTCCACGAAGGCATGAGCATCCTCGAACGCGACCGCGCCGCCGCCTACTTCGCCGATGAAGAGTTCGGCGCCCAGGTGCTGGTCTGCTCGGAAATCGGCAGCGAAGGCCGCAACTTCCAGTTCGCCCATCACCTCGTGCTGTTCGACCTGCCGGCCCACCCGGACCAGCTGGAACAGCGCATCGGCCGCCTGGACCGGATCGGCCAGAAGCACACCATCCAGATCCACGTCCCGCACCTGGAAAACAGCCCGCAGGAACGCCTGTTCCAGTGGTACCACCAGGCGCTGAACGCCTTCCTCAACACCTGCCCCACCGGCAACGCCCTGCAGCACCGCTTCGGCCCGCGCCTGGTGGAACTGCTGGACGGCGGCGACGACGACGC
The DNA here is from genome assembly GCF_001675465.2 of Pseudomonas sp. AU12215. Taxonomy (NCBI): domain Bacteria; kingdom Pseudomonadati; phylum Pseudomonadota; class Gammaproteobacteria; order Pseudomonadales; family Pseudomonadaceae; genus Pseudomonas; species Pseudomonas sp. AU12215. The sequence goes on along the minus strand of NZ_MACM02000155.1, from coordinate 19,613 downwards.
CTTCGAGGCCCTGCTGGCCGAAGGCACCGCTGCCCGCGAGGCGCTGGAAGCCGAGATGCACAACGGCCGCGACCGCCTGCTGGAGCTCAACTCCGGCGGCGCCGGCGAAGGCGAGGCGCTGGTGGCGGAGATCGAGGAACAGGACGACCAGTTCGCCCTGCCGATCTACATGGAGCGCCTGTTCGACACCTATGGCATCGACAGCGAGGACCATTCCGAGAACGCCCTGATCCTGCGCCCCAGCGAGAAGATGCTCGACGCCAGCTTCCCGCTGGGCGACGACGAAGGCGTGACCGTCACCTACGACCGCGGCCAGGCGCTGGCCCGTGAAGACATGCAGTTCCTCACCTGGGAACACCCCATGGTGCAGGGCGGCATGGACCTGGTGCTGTCCGGCTCGCTGGGCAATACCTCGGTGGCGCTGATCAAGAACAAGGCACTCAAGCCCGGTACCGTGCTGCTGGAACTGCTGTTCGTCAGCGAGGCCGTGGCACCGCGCAAGCTGCAGCTCGGCCGCTTCCTGCCGCCAGTGGCGCTGCGCTGCCTGATGGACGCCAACGGCAACGACCTGTCCTCGCGCGTGTCCTTCGACACCCTGAACGATCAGCTGGAAAGCGTGCCGCGCGCCAGCGCCAACAAGTTCGTGCAGGCCCAGCGCGACGTGCTGGCGAAGCAATTCTCCGTGGCCGAGACCAAGATCACCCCGCGCCATGCCGAGCGCGTGGAGCTGGCTCGCCAGCAGTTGAAAGCGACCCTGGACGAAGAGCTGGCGCGCCTGACCGCGCTCAAGGCCGTCAACCCCAGCGTGCGTGACAGCGAGCTGGATGCCCTGCGCAAGCAGCGTGACGACAGCCTGGCGATGCTGGACAAGGCCTCGCTGCGCCTGGAGGCGATCCGCGTGCTGGTCGCCGGCTGATCGCGGCAACGCCGAAATGAAGAAGCCGCCACCGGGCACCCGGTGGCGGCTTTTTTCATGGGCACCGTTCCTACGCAATGGCGAGCCCCACGATCAGCGAAACAACCCGCTCTATTCCCGGCATATTCAGGCACACCGACTACCATTGACGCTGCGCAAGGGATTCTCGCCCATGGGGGGATAGAGTTTCCCTACCAAGCCACTCATTGAGGGAACACATCATGTACGAGCGCATTCTGGTAGCGGTGGACGGCAGCCCGGTTTCCGACCGAGCCCTGGTCGAGGCGGCCAAGCTGGCTCAGCTGAGCGGCGGCGAGCTGCGCGTCATCACCATCGTCGACAGCCCGCTGCGCCATTTGCCCGACTACGCCGTGTACTACAACCCGGAGCCGCTGCGCGAAGCCGCGCTGAAGGCCGCCGATGACATCCTCGGCAAGGCGAAGGAGAAGATCGCCGAGTTCCCGGTGAAAACCAGCTTCGAGCGGGTCTGCCAGGAGCGCGCCAGCGAGGAAATTGCCGAGCGCATCGAGATCGAGGCCGAAGCCTCCAAGGCCGATGTCATCGTGATGGGCACCCACGGCCGCCGTGGCGTACGTCGCCTGATGCTGGGCAGCGTGGCCGAAGGCCTGCTGCGCGTCAGCAACCGTCCGGTGTTGCTGGTTCGCGAGAAGTAACAGCTCCCGGAAAACAAAAGGCCCTGCGGCAGAAGCCGCAGGGCCTTTTTCATGGCCGCCGTTCAGATCGGCCCTTCAGTCATTGCGAAGCGGTCATGGCACGTTTGCAGGAGTGGAAGATGTCCAGGTCCGGCTGGTACAGGCTGGTCTGTACACCGTAAAGCCCGAGCACCGAATGGAACAGGTTGTCATGGCTCAGCTCGTCGCCGCCGGCTTTCTTCTCCAGGCAGCCGCGATCTACGCCCATGCCACCCAGGGCGCCGTCGCCGAACCACATCACCATGGGCACGTGGGTCTGCGCCTTGGGCACGATGGCATAGGGCGCGGCGTGCAGATACACACCGTTCTCACCCAGCGACTCACCGTGGTCGGAGACGTAAAGCATCGACGTATCGAAGCGTCCCTCGTTGTGCTTGAGCAGCTCCACGACCTTGGAGAGGAAGTAATCGGTGTAGAGGATGGTGTTGTCGTAGACGTTCACCAGCTCTTCCTTGCTGCAACTGCCCAATTGGTTGGTATGGCAGACCGGGGTGAAGCGCTCCATGGACTTCGGATAACGATCGTAATACTCCGGACCATGGCTGCCATCGGCGTGCAGGACGATGATCGCGTTGTCCTTCAGGCCATCGATGTAAGCCTGCAGGTCCTGCAGCATGGCTTCGTCAAGGCAACGATTGCCGTCGCAGAACGGGCCCGGCTGATCCTTCGAGATATCGCGGCTGGGCACACGCAGGCAGGTGCCCTTGCAATCGCTGTTGTTGTCCAACCAGAGCACCGACACGCCGACCCGCTGGAGGATGTCGAGCAGCCCCTGGTTGGTCTTGCCCTTCTTGTCGCTGTAGTCCTCGCGGGGGAACTTCGAGAACATGCAGGGCACGGAAACCGCCGTCGACGTGCCGCAGGAACTGACGTTGGTGAAGTTGAGGATATCGAGCTTCGCAAGCTCCGGGTTGGTCTCGCGCGCGTAGCCATTGAGGGAGAAATGGTCCGCACGGGCGGTTTCGCCGACCACGAAGATCATCAGCGACTTCTTGCCGTCGGCATTCACCTTGCGCGGCATTACCGCGTCCTCGCCGATGGGCTGCACCACCAGATGTTCCTTGATGCCCAGGCGCTGCTTGGTGAACTTGCTCACCGCATAGATGTAGTTGGTCGGGTTGATGAAGTGGGTCAGCTTCTCTTCCTGGCGGAACACCGGCGCGTAGGTGGAATAGAACGAACCGACGCAGACGGCGACCACCACCAGGCAACCGAGGATGACCAGCACCTTGTTCAGCAGCCCGCGGAAGAACGGGCTGTAGCGGACGGGCGTCAACCAGATGATCACCGCCGGCAGCACGCCCAGCAGAAGCAGGTAGCCGACCATGCGCGCGCTGAACAGCGCGGCGGCCTCGCCGGGGTTGGTCTCGATGACGTTCTGCACCATCACGGTATCGATCACGACACCGTAGGAGTTCATGAAGTACGCCGCCGCCGCCGAAACCAGCGCCACCAGGGTCAACGCCGGCTTGAGCAAAGGACGGAAGGACACCAGGGTCAGCAACAACGTGAAGGCGGCCCAGAGGAACAAGGCGAACGAGGCGAAGAACGCCACGCCCCAGAGGCCCTCCATGGGCACCAGGCTGTTCAGGGCCCGCCAGGTGGCGAAGTTGTAGAACAGCACCAGTGCCAGCGAGAACAGCAGGACCAGCCTTGCAGAGCTGACCTGGGGGAAGAGGCGGCGCTTGCCCTCGGACATCGAGCGCACTCCTTACATCGATAGTCGGATAGGAAATGGGATGGCCGATGCTGCCGGCCGGCGGCGCAACTCTAGCGGGCAATTAGTCAAAAAAGTGTCAATTTCGAAACACCGCACTTCCTTCAGAGTCTGGAGAATATCAAAGCAGAATCTGGCACTACCGTACGTCGTTTCGTATTAACCAGTTTGTCGGAAATGGCCGCAAGACCTTGCGGGCCGCGGACAGCTTCCTAGACTCACATCAAAGTGATATCAATTCGCCAACCACCTCCCCCGACATCTGGAGCATCCCGCCCATGGACTGGCAGAAGGACGCCTTACCCGATGCTGTGCTGTTGGAGTGCTCTCACAATTCCGGCCTGGTTCTGCTGGCCATCCTCATCGCCTGCGTCGCCAGCTTCGTCGCGCTGAGCATCGCCGCACGGATGGTCCGCGCACCGCAACATGCGCACCGTTGGCAGTGGGTCGGCGGCATCTGCCTGGGCAGCGGCATCTGGTCGATGCACTTCGTCGCCATGCTGGCCTTCCGCTCGTCGGTTCCGCTGCACTTCTCCGGCGGCCTGACACTGATCTCCCTGCTCATCGCCATCGCCATCTGCGTGGTCGCCATGCGCCTGCTCGCCCACGCGGGCCTTAGCCCCCTGCAGTACCTGCTGGCCGCCTGTTGCATCGGCGCCAGCATCGCCGGGATGCACTACACCGGCATGGCCGCCATCGAGTCGCCGCCGATGCAGCATTACGACCCGCTGCTGGTTACCCTGTCGGTGCTGATGGCCGTGCTGGTGGCCTTCGTCGCCCTGGTACTGGCGCCGGTACTCAATCGCCAGCCGGCGGGCCGCCAGTGGATCTACCAGGTTTTCGCCAGCCTGCTGCTGGGTGGCGCCATCGCCAGTATGCACTTCACCGGCATGGCCGCCCTGACCCTGACCCTGCCCTCCTGGGTAGCGCCGGTGGCGGACCTTGGGCGCAACAACGCCATCCAGCTCGGCCTGATGGTTGGCCTGTTGGCCCTCGCCGTAGTGCTCGCCGGGCTCTGGGCGGCCTGGATCGAAGACAGCCTGGAAAGCAAGGAAAGCGAGTTGAGCCGGGTCAACGCCCTGCTCAGCCAACTGGACCACGCCAATGCCTCGCTGCAGCAATTGGCCCGCTTCGACGGCCTCACCGGCCTGCACAACCGCAACGCGCTCAACGAGGAATTCACCGCCCGCCTGCAGCGCAATCGGCAGAAGGGCCAGGGCATGGCGGTCATCCTGCTGGACGTCGACCACTTCAAGCGGGTCAACGATTCCCTTGGCCATGCCGCCGGGGACGAGCTGCTGTGCATCGTTTCCGAGCGCCTGCGCAGTGCGCTGCGCAGCACCGACCTGCTGGCGCGCTTTGGCGGCGACGAGTTCTGCATCCTCGCCGACCTGGGTGAGGACCACGAGGCGCGCATCCTCGCGCAACGCCTGATGCAGCGCATGAAGGAGCCGATCAGCACGGCCGGGCGCAACCTGGTGATGACCATGAGCGTGGGCATCAGCCTGTTCCCCAACGACGGCGATCAACCCGAAGAACTGCTCAAGCACGCGGACCTGGCGCTCTATCAGTCCAAGGGCAACGGCCGCAACGCCACGCATTTCTTCAGCCCGCACCTGAAGACCAAGGCGACCCAGGAACTGCAGCTGGAGGAAGAACTGCGCAAGGCGTTGTGGGACGACGAGCTGGTGCTCTACTACCAGCCGATCCTGCGTATCGATCATGGCGAAGTGGAACAGCTCGAAGCGCTGGTGCGCTGGAAGCATCCTACCCACGGCCTGCTGGCGCCGGACCGCTTCATCGGCCTGGCGACCGCCAATGGCCTGATCGGCGCGCTCGACGCCTGGGTACTGCGCCGCGCCTGCGAGGACCTGCGACGCCTGCACGACCTGGGCCACACGGACCTGCGGGTAGCGGTGAACTGCTGCGCCAGCAACCTCGGCCGCGAAGGGCTGGTCGATGAAGTCCAGCAGACGCTCGAAGAAACCGGCCTTGCCGCGCGCTACCTGGAGATGGAGGTCACCGAGAACGCCGTGATGTCCAATATCAGCCAGGCCGTCCCCTTGCTCAACCGCCTGCGCGAGCTGGGTGTGAGCCTGTCGATCGACGATTTCGGCACCGGTTACTCATCGCTGTCCTATCTGCGCCAGTTGCCGCTGGATGCGCTGAAGGTGGACCGCTCCTTCATCCGCGACGTGCCGCAGTCGCGCCGCGACAGCGAGATCGCCCAGGCGATCATCGCCATGGCGCAGAAGCTGCACCTGAAGGTGATCGCCGAGGGCGTAGAGCACGCGCAGCAACTGGCGTTCCTGCGCGATAACCATTGCGAGCTGGCCCAGGGTTACCTGTTCAGCCGCCCGTTGCCCCTCTCCGCACTGGTGGAGTTCCTCGAGGCCTACCGCGAAGACAGCGACACGGCCTTGCTGCGCAATCAGGCCTGACTGCGGGGTTCCCTCAGAAATCGAACTTCCCCGCACGCCAGCGCGGCAGCCAGCGCAGGGAGTCGGCGGTGGTGCCGGTGGGGCGGTACTCCGCGCCCAGCCAGCCGTCGTAGCCGACGTCATCGAGCACCTGCAGCGGCACTTCGAATTCCATCTCGCCCGAGCCCGGTTCGCCACGCTCGGGGTAGTCGGCGAACTGCACGTGGCCGATCTGGCCCATCAGCGCGTAGATGCAATCCACCAGCTCCAGGCCCATGCGCGCCATGTGGTAGAGGTCCAGCTGCGCACGCAGGTTTTCCCGCGCCACGCGCTCGAGCATGTCCTGCAGGTGCTCCGGGGTATTGAGCAGGAAATCCTTCATGTCATGGCAGTTGATGGCTTCCATCAGCACGTCGGTGCCCGTGCCGGCGAAGGCATCGCAGGTGCTGCGCAGACGCTCGGCCAGGGTCTGCAGAGCAACCTCGCGCTCCTGCCCCTCGACCAGCCGGCCGGCCAGCACGTTGACGTGCTGCGGCTTGACGATGCGCGCGTAGTCCAGCGCCTTGGCCAGCGCCGCCTCGAACTCCGCCGCGCGCTCCGGCACAGCCGCAATGCCCGGGCCGCCCTGCATCAGGTCGCCGGCCGGCAGGTTGATGAGGATCAGCGGCAGGCCGGCTTCATCCAGTGCAGCTTTCAGGTCCTGCGCGGGGACGTCGTACGGGAACTGGATCTCCACGCCCTCGAAACCGGCCTTGGCGGCGGCGTCGATACGCTGCAGCAGGGGGACTTCGGTAAACAGCAGGGACAGGTTGGCGCAGAGTTTCATACGGGGAATTCCTTCGAAAGACGGTATTGCTCGACCAGGGTAGCCGGGTCGCGTTCAAGGTTGCCCTGGCTACCGTGCAGGCGCATCAGTTGGGCGGCGAGGCCGCTCATCGGCGTGGCCGAGCCTTCCTCGCGGGAAAGCTTCACGGCAGTGTCCAGGTCCTTGAGCAACGTGCGCACGTGCCACTTCACCGGCTCGAACTGGCTCTGCGCCATCTGCGGAGCCAGGATCTGCAAGGGTTTGGAATCGGCGAAACCGCCGGCCAGAGCGGGCGCGATCAGGCTGGCATCGACGCCGGATTTCTCCGCCAGCGCCACCACTTCGGCGATCACCAGCGCATTGCAGGCGACGATCATCTGGTTGCACACCTTGGTCACCTGCCCCGCGCCGACGTCGCCCATGCGCGTCAGGCGCTGGCCGAGATGGGCCAGGATCGGCCGCACGCGCTCGATGTCCTCGACGCGCCCGCCCGCCATGATTGCCAACGTACCCGCTTCGGCGCCCGGCGTACCGCCGGAGACCGGCGCGTCGACCCAGCGCATGCCGGTGCGCGCTTCCAGCTCGGCGGCCATCTCGCGGGTGGCGGCCGGTTCCAGGCTGGAGAAGTCCACCAGCACCTGGCCTGCGCGAGCGCCCTCGATGATGCCGCCGGCACCGAACACCACTTCGCGCACGGCGGCAGTATCGGCCAGGCAGAGCATCACCACCTCGGCATCGGCACACAACTGCGCAGGCATCGCCACGGCCTGCGCACCTTCGGCGGCGAGCAGTTCGCGCTTGCCGGCGGAGCGATTCCACACCGTCAGCGGGAAGCCGGCGGCAAGCAGGCGGCGGGACATGGGCACGCCCATCAGGCCGAGGCCGGCAAAGGCAAGAGAGGGGCTGGCGGACGACATGAGTAATCTCCGGTACAAGGCTGGGAAAGTACGGGGAGCGGCATTCTAGCAGGCACCGCCGGTTGCCGGCCGCAGCCGCTGCGACGATGCCAGAGCAGCCAAACAGTCGCGCCGCCACTATACTGCCGGAGTTTTTTCCGCCATTGACCCGGAGAACTCTCCCCATGCTCAAACGCACCCTGGCGCTCGCCGCCGGTTTCGCTCTGTCCCTGTCCGCCGTCTTCGCCCACGCCGATACACCGAAGGAACTCAAGGTCTCCGCCATCCCCGACGAAGCCCCGACCGAACTGCTGCGCAAGTTCAAGCCGCTGGGCGCCTACCTTGAAGAGCAACTGGGCATGCCGGTGAAGTTCATCCCGGTGTCCGACTACGCCGGCGTGGTCGAGGCCCTGGCCTCGGATCGCCTGGACATGGCCTGGCTGGGCGGCTTCACCTTCGTCCAGGCGCGCTTGAAGACCGGCAACGCCATCCCGCTGGTGCAGCGCGAGCAGGACCAGCAGTTCACCAGCAAATTCATCACTGCCGACCCGAACGTGAAATCGATCCAGGACCTCAAGGGCAAGACCTTCGCCTTCGGCTCGGTCTCGTCCACCTCCGGCAGCCTGATGCCGCGCTACTTCATGCAGAAGGACGGCGTGGTGCCCGAGCAGTTCTTCTCCCGCGTCGCCTATTCCGGCGCCCACGACGCCACCGTGGCCTGGGTCCAGGCCGGCAAGGTCGATGCTGGCGTGCTCAACGCTTCGGTCTGGCAGAAGCTGGTGGACAGCGGCAAGGTCGACACCAACAAGGTGAAGGTCTTCGCCACTACGCCGACCTACTACGACTACAACTGGACCGTGCGCGGCAACCTCGATCCGGCCCTGGCCGAGAAGATCAAGAAAGCCTTCCTCGCCCTCGACCCGGGCAAGCCGCGCGACAAGGAAATCCTCGACCTGCAGGCGGCCAGCCGCTTCATCGAGACCCAGCCTGAGAACTACAAGGGCATCGAGGAATCGGCGCGCGCCGCCGGCCTGCTGAAGTGACCCTGAAACTGACCGGCGTGGAGCACATCCACGCCAATGGCCAGCGCTCGCTCGCCGGCATCGACCTCAATGTCGACACCGGCGAACGGGTGGCGATCATCGGCCCTTCGGGCGCCGGCAAGACCACCCTGCTGCGCATCCTGGCCACCGCCCTGAAACCCGCTTCCGGCAGTTTCGACCTGCTAGGCACCCAGCCCTGGGCACTGAGCGGCCCCGCGCGCCAGCGCCTGCGCTCGCGTATCGCCCTGGTGCATCAGGCTCCGCCGCTGCCACCGCGCCAGCGGGTGGTCACCGCCGTTCTCGCCGGCCGCCTCGGCCAATGGCCGCTGTGGAAAAGCCTGGCCAGCCTGCTCTACCCCCTCGACAGCACCGGCGCCCACAGCGAGCTGCAACGCCTGGACCTGGGCGACAAACTCTTCGAGCGCTGCGATCAGCTTTCCGGTGGCCAACTGCAACGCGTCGGCATCGCTCGCGCGCTGTACCAGCAGGCCGAAGTGCTGCTGGCGGACGAACCCGTCTCGGCCATGGACCCGGTGCTCGCCGGCCACACCCTCGGCGTGTTGACTCGGGAAGCGCAGAACCGCGGCGTAACGCTGCTCGCCAGCTTGCATGCCGTGGACCTGGCGCTGGAGCACTTCCCGCGTATCGTCGGCGTGCGTGATGGCCGTATCGCCTTCGACAAGGCGGCACAGAGCGTCAGCCCCGACGACCTGCGCGCGCTGTACGCCAACGAGCAGCTCGGCCAGCAGGGCGCTTCCTCGCCGGAAGGCAGGCCCGTGGTGGTGCAGATCCCGCGATGCTGAACCCTGCTCTGTCGAAGACCTCGCTCCGCGATCCGGCGGCGCTGCCGCGCCTGCTGCTCACCCTGCTGGCCCTGGCCCTGCTGTGGCCTGGAGTGCGCCTGTCCGAATTGGATATCGCCGGCCTGTTCAGTGGCGACAACGCGCGGACCATGGCGAACTTCCTAGCCGGCTTCTGGCCGCCGGCCCATGACGAGGAATTCCTCGCCCTGCTCGGCCGCGCCACCCTGGAAACCCTGGCCATCGCCACCGCCGGCATGGCGCTGGCCTGGCTGATCGCCTTCCCCGCCGCCTTGCTGGCAACCCGCGCGCTGTCGATCTCCGCCCTGCCCCGCGGCGGGCTGCCGGCCTGGTGGGCGCGAGCGCTGCGCTGGCCGGTGCGCGGCCTGCTGATCGTGCTGCGCAGCGTGCCGGAAATTGTCTGGGCGCTGCTGTTCGTCCGCGCCGTGGGCCTGGGTCCCACCGCCGGCGTGCTGGCCATCGCCATCACCTACGGCGGCATGCTCGGCAAGGTCTACGCGGAAATCTTCGAATCGGTGGACCCGCGACCGACGCGCGCCGTGCTGCTGGGCGGCGGCTCGCGGTTGCAGGCCTTCGCCTACGGCGTGCTGCCCTCGGCGGCGGCGGAACTGATTTCCTACACCGTCTATCGCTGGGAGTGCGCGATCCGCGCCTCGGTGGTGATGGGCTTCGTCGGCGCCGGCGGCCTCGGCCAGCAGATCGACCTGTCGCTGCGCATGTTCGCCGGCGGCGAGGTGGCCAGCATCCTGCTGACCTTCCTGGTGCTGGTGCTGGCCGCCGACCTGCTCAGCCGCTTCCTGCGCGGGAGGCTCGAATGACCGGCCTGCTGCGCAGCCTGGGCTGGCTGCTGCTGATCCTGCTCGCCGTCGGCGCGTCTTTCGCCTACCTGGAGATGGACAGCGGCGGCCTGTTCGACGCGCGCGGCCTGGGCCAGATGCTCGATTACGGGCGCGATTTCCTCTCGCCGGACCTGAGCGCAACGCACCTCGCGGCAGTCGGGCGCGGCGCCCTGGAGACCCTGGCCATGTCGGCCATCGGCACCCTGCTCGCAGCGCTGCTGGGCATGCTGCTGGCGCTGCCCGCGGCCGGGCGCTTCGGGCGTATTGCGCAGAGCCTCTCGCGGCTGCTGCTCAACGCCCTGCGCGCGGTGCCGGAGCTGGTCTGGGGCGCACTGATGGTGCTGGCCGCCGGCCTGGGCCCGAACGCCGGCACGCTCGCCCTGGCCCTGCACACCGGCGGCGTGCTCGGCCGGCTGTTCGCCGAGGCGCTGGAGAATACCCCGAGCGCCCCGGCAGAAGCCGTGCGCCTGGCCGGTGGCGGACGCATCGCCGCATTCGCCTACGGCACCCTGCCGGCCGTCTGGCCGCAACTGGTGGCGTACATGCTCTACCGCTGGGAGAACAACATCCGCATGGCCAGCGTGCTCGGCTTCGTCGGCGCGGGTGGGCTGGGGCAGATGCTGTATTTCAGCCTCAGCCTGTTCCAGCAGGCCCAGGCGGCGACCGTGATCCTCGCCATGCTGCTTCTGGTGCTGTGTGTGGATTCGCTCAGCGCCTGGGCGCGGCAGCGCTGGGTGAGCCACTAGCGCTGGTGGAAACGAGTAGGACGCCCTGTTCTTGCTCGCGAACCGCCTCACGACCAAGTCACCGGTGAATCCGTTCGCGAGCAAGCTCGCTCCTACAGGCAAACCGCCGTCGCCTGGCGGGGCTGAACTGCACGCAATAAAATGCCCGGCACAGGCCGGGCTTTTTATTGCGTGCGTCGGTTACGAGTCGCCGTGGATCACCTTGTCCAGGTCGATCGGGTCGCCGGGCTGGGTGCCGAGCTTCTGACGGATGTCCTCGAACATCGCGTCGTATTCCTTGTGGTTGCGCACCATCGAGCCGAATCGCGGGTGCAGGCCATGCTTCTGCGCGATGCGGGTGGCATCGCTGGCGAAATTGAAGGCTTGTTCCTTGGGCATGTCCCATTCTTCGGTGAAGGCATTGCCGTCGATTTCGCCCTTCATGACGAAGTGAACGATGGTGCCTTTTTCCACATCCTTGCGGACTTCATAGTTGATGTGAGCGTCGATCTCCTGCTGCCCCAGCCCCGGCAGGGACTGTAGGTGCAGATGGCCCGGTTCGAACATGGCGAATCTCCTTCGATGGAATCCCGACAGTCTAGCCGGCCTTTTCGAATTGGAAATCGCCCCGCGTCAGTGCACGGATTCTTTTCGAACTCTTTCTTGTACCAGCACCCAGGGGGCGATCACTACCGCCCAGAGCTCCGGGTCACGGTCGAGAAAATCCTGCGCCAGTTTTTCGTCGACCTTGCTCAGCTCACCGCTGGCCAGCCAGGCCGATACCTTCGCCCTGTCGTCCTCGGCCACGCCCATCGCGACCTCCACCAGATCGGCAGAACCCGCGACCTTGAGCAGGTTGCCGCGGGCAAAGAAGGGCGCGAGCTCCTGCCAGGAAATCTTCGCGGTTTCGCCAAGCAACTTGGCATAGAGGGTGCTAGCTTCTTCTGTCATGGATCTCACCTGGTAAACGAACGGCGCCATGATAGCGCCGGGACCGCGCCAGGCAAGGTTCGGACGGCGTTTTCCATGGTGACGGAAAACCCAGGGGGATAAGTCGGAAGGCGCCGTTTTTCTGTACGTTTGTTTCAATCTTGCGACATGCCCACAATCGGCTGTCCGCCCCCCGCTTTTCAAGCGGTCCGGCGGCACTCTACACTGTACCGGTACAGTTGCCGGTGGGCCTGTCCGGGGCAATCCCGGTCCGGTAGCCCTTCGGCCACCAGGACTACAAAAACGAAAACACAAGAAGAGTGGAGCACTATGAAAAAGGGTACTCAGCGTCTTTCCCAGCTGTTCACCGCCATGGCCCTGGCCGGCGTTGCCAGCTTCTCCATGGCCGCCGACACCATCAAGATCGCTCTGGCCGGCCCGGTGACCGGCGCAGTCGCCCAGTATGGGGAGATGCAGTTCATTGGCGCGAAAATGGCCATTGAGCAGATCAACAAGGCCGGCGGCGTCGACGGCAAGCAACTCGAAGGCGTGGTCTACGACGACGCTTGCGACCCGAAACAAGCCGTGGCCGTTGCCAACAAGATCGTCAACGATGGCGTCAAGTTCGTCGTTGGCCACCTGTGCTCCAGCTCCACTCAACCGGCTTCGGACATCTACGAAGACGAAGGCGTGCTGATGATCACCGCCGCCTCCACCAGCCCGGACATCACTTCCCGCGGCTACAAGCTGATCTTCCGCACCATCGGTCTCGACAGCCTGCAGGGCCCGACCGCCGGCAAGTTCATCGCCGAGCACATCAAGCCCAAGACCGTGGCCGTGATCCACGACAAGCAGCAGTACGGCGAAGGCATCGCCACTGCCGTGAAGAAGACCCTGGAAGGCGCCGGCATCAAGGTCGCCCTGTTCGAAGGCATCAACGCCGGCGACAAGGACTTCTCCGCGATGATCGCCAAGCTCAAGCAGGCCAAGGTCGACTTCGTCTACTACGGCGGCTACCACCCGGAGCTGGGCCTGATCCTGCGCCAGGCTGCCGAGAAAGGCCTGAAAGTCGGCTTCATGGGCCCGGAAGGCGTGGGTAACAAGGAAATCTCCGCCATCGCCGGCCCGGCTTCCGAAGGCCTGTATGTGACCCTGCCGAAGTCCTTCGACCAGGATCCGAAGAACCAGGCCCTGGTTGACGCCTTCAAGGCCAAGAACGAAGACCCGAGCGGTCCGTTCGTGTTCCCGGCCTACGCCGCGGTCCAGGTCATCGCCGAAGGCATCAAGAAAGCCGGCAGCGAGGACACCGACAAGGTAGCCGCCGCTCTGCGTGCCAACACCTTCGCAACCCCGACCGGTGACCTGGCCTTCGACGAGAAGGGCGACCTGAAGAACTTCAACTTCGTGGTCTACCAGTGGCACAAGGACGGCACCAAGACCGAAGCCAAGTAAGCCACCCGCCGCCACACAAAGCCCACTGCCCACGCAGTGGGCTTTGTTTATCCGAGTATTCCGGGGGTCCGTCGCGCCACAAGCGCCGCTTCACGCGACGCCCGAGGAGTTAGGTAATGCCTGAGCTCTATCACTACCTGCAACAGCTGATCAACGGTCTCACCGTCGGCAGCACCTATGCCCTGATCGCCATCGGCTACACCATGGTCTACGGCATCATCGGCATGATCAACTTCGCCCATGGCGAGGTGTACATGATTGGCTCGTACGTGGCCTTCATCGTGATCACGGGGCTGGCGATGATGGGAATCGTGAGTCTTCCTGTCGTCATCATCTGCACCTTCGCCGCGGCGATCATCGTCACCAGCGCCTACGGCTACAGCATCGAGCGGATCGCCTATCGGCCCCTGCGCGGAAGCAACCGGCTGATTCCGCTGATCTCCGCGATCGGCATGTCGATCTTCCTGCAGAACGAAGTGCTACTCGCCCAGGATTCCAAGGACAAGGCAATCCCCAACCTGCTGCCGGGCAACTTCGTGATCGGCGCCGACGAAATGACCGGCGTGACCATCTCGTACATGCAGGTGCTGATCTTCATCGTCACCCTGCTGACCATGTACGGCCTGTCCATGTTCATCTCCCGCTCCCGCCTGGGCCGCGCCTGCCGCGCCTGCGCCGAGGACCTGAAGATGGCCAACCTGCTGGGCATCAATACCAACAACATCATCGCCCTGACCTTCGTCATTGGCGCCACCCTGGCCGCCGTGGCTGCGGTGCTGCTGGGCCTGCAATACGGCGTGATCAACCCGCACATCGGCTTCCTCGCCGGCATCAAGGCATTCACCGCCGCGGTGCTGGGCGGCATCGGCAGCATCCCGGGCGCCATGCTCGGCGGCCTGGTGCTGGGCGTGGCCGAAGCCTTTGGCGCCGACGTGTTCGGTGACCAGTACAAGGACGTGGTGGCCTTCACCCTGCTGGTGCTCGTGCTGCTCTTCCGCCCCACTGGCCTGCTCGGTCGCCCGGAGGTGGAAAAGGTATGACTCGGAAACTCAAGACCGCCTTCTTCAGCGCCCTGCTGGTGATGGCCGTGGCCTACCCGGTGCTGGGCCTGAAGCTCAGCGTGATCGGTATCGGCCTGCAGCTGGAAAACGTCAGCCCCACCCGCCTGTGGACCATCGCCGCCTGTGCCGTGCTGATGTTCGTCTGGCAGCTGGTGCGTGACCGCTTCGCCTTCGGCGGCAGCGTCAAGCAAGCCCTGTCGCATCCGCATACCCGTCTGGCCGAACGCCTGACCCACGCCTCCGTGCAACGCAAGATCATCATGGGCCTGATCGTCGTCGCCCTCGCCTGGCCGTTCTTCGGCTCGCGCGGCGCGGTGGACATCGCCACCCTGATCCTGATCTACGTGCTGCTGGGCCTGGGCCTGAACATCGTGGTGGGCCTGGCTGGCCTGCTCGACCTCGGCTACGTCGGCTTCTACGCAGTGGGCGCCTACAGCTACGCGCTGCTGTCGCACTACTACGGCCTGGGCTTCTGGGTATGCCTGCCGATCGCCGGGCTGATGGCGGCGTTCTTCGGCTTCATCCTCGGCTTCCCGGTGTTGAGGTTGCGCGGTGACTACCTGGCGATCGTGACCCTGGGCTTCGGCGAGATCATTCGCATCCTGCTGCGCAACATGACCGAGCTGACCGGCGGCCCCAACGGCATCAGCAACATCGACAAGCCGACCCTGTTCGGCCTGACCTTCGAGCGCCGCGCCCCCGAGGGCATGCAGACCTTCCACGAGTTCTTCGGCATTGCCTACAACTCGAACTACAAGGTCGTGTTCCTCTACCTGGTCGCGCTGCTGCTGGTACTGCTGGTGCTGTTCGTCATCAACCGCCTGCTGCGCATGCCCCTGGGCCGCGCCTGGGAAGCCCTGCGCGAAGACGAGATCGCCTGCCGCGCGCTGGGCCTGAACCCGACGCTGATCAAGCTCTCCGCCTTCACCCTCGGTGCCTGCTTCGCCGGTTTCGCCGGCAGCTTCTTCGCCGCGCGCCAGGGCCTGGTCACCCCGGAGTCGTTCACCTTCATCGAATCGGCCATCATCCTCGCCATCGTGGTGCTGGGTGGCATGGGTTCCCAGCTCGGCGTCATCCTGGCCGCCGTGGTGATGATCCTGCTGCCCGAACTGATGCGTGAGTTCAGCGAGTACCGCATGCTGATGTTCGGCGCCCTCATGGTGCTGATGATGATCTGGCGTCCGCAGGGGCTTCTGCCCATGCAGCGCCCGCACCTGGAGTTGCGCAAATGAGCCGACCGATTCTTGAAGTATCCGGCCTCACCATGCGCTTCGGCGGGCTGCTGGCCGTCAACAACGTGGCCCTGAAGGTCCAGGAAAAACAGGTGATCTCGATGATCGGCCCCAACGGCGCCGGCAAGACCACCGTATTCAACTGCCTGACCGGCTTCTACGCCCCCACCGGTGGCGAGATCCTGCTGCGCGGCGAGCCCATCCAGGGCCTGCCGGGCCACAAGATCGCCCACAAGGGCGTGGTGCGGACCTTCCAGAACGTACGCCTGTTCAAGGAAATGACCGCGGTGGAGAACCTGCTGGTGGCGCAACACCGGCACATCAACACCAACTTCCTCGCCGGCCTGCTCAAGACCCCGGCCTTCCGTCGCGCGGAAGCCGAGGCCCTGGACTACGCCTCGCACTGGCTGGACATCGTCAACCTCAAGGACATCGCCAACCGCCCGGCGGGCACCCTCGCCTACGGCCAACAGCGCCGCCTGGAGATCGCCCGCTGCATGATGACCCGCCCGCAACTGTTGATGCTGGACGAGCCGGCGGCCGGCCTGAACCCGCGGGAAACCGAGGACCTCAAGGCGCTGATCGCCATGTTGCGCTCCGAGCACGGCGTCACCGTCCTGCTCATCGAGCACGACATGAAGCTGGTGATGAGCATTTCCGACCATATCTACGTGATCAACCAGGGCACTCCCCTGGCGGACGGCACCCCGGAGGAAATCCGCGGCAACCCGGATGTGATCAAAGCCTATCTGGGGGAGTCCTGAGTCATGCTGAAGTTCGACAAGGTTTCCACCTTCTACGGCAAGATCCAGGCGCTGCACGACGTCAGCATGGAAGTCCAGCAGGGCGAGATCGTCACCCTGATCGGCGCCAACGGCGCCGGCAAGTCGACCCTGCTGATGACCCTGTGCGGCTCGCCGCGCGCCTCCTCCGGCAGCATCACCTATATGGGCGAGGAGCTGGTCGGCAAGGAATCCTCCGTGATCATGCGCAAGAGCATCGCCGTCGTGCCCGAAGGCCGCCGCGTGTTCGCCCGCCTGACCGTGGAAGAGAACCTCGCCATGGGCGGTTTCTTCACCAGCAAGGGTGACTACCAGGAGCAGATGGACAAGGTCCTGGCCCTGTTCCCACGCCTGAAGGAACGCTTCAACCAGCGCGGCGGCACCATGTCCGGCGGCGAACAGCAGATGCTCGCCATCGGCCGTGCGCTGATGAGCAAGCCCAAGCTGCTGCTGCTCGACGAGCCGTCCCTGGGCCTGGCGCCGATCATCATCCAGCAGATCTTCGACATCGTCGAACAGCTGCGCCAGGAAGGCGTGACCGTCTTCCTCGTCGAGCAGAACGCCAACCAGGCGCTCAAGCTCGCCGACCGCGGCTACGTGCTGGAAAACGGTCGCATCGTCATGCAGGACACCGGCGCCAACCTGCTGGTGAACCCCAAGGTGCGCGACGCGTACCTCGGCGGCTGACCTTTCCCGTTGCATTAAGAAACGGCCCTTCGGGGCCGTTTTTCATTTCTGACGCACAAACGAGAACGCCGCCCGGTGGGCGGCGTTCTCACATCGGGGTGGATCAGGTGCCGTAGCTCAGCACCTGAGCGCGCCGGCGCAACTGGGAAACGACATCATCCTCCATGCGACCTTCAGAGATCAGCAGGTCACGGCGGATGGTCTGCACCGCATCCGCACTCTGGTCATGGTCGGCCAGATGCTGGCCCTCGATGACTCGCCGTAGTACCACGTCTCCTTCGTCGTTGGTGAGGGTCAGAATTCGGCCGCCGTCGGGGCGTGCCGGGCCCAGGGAGGGAGCGTAGGGAGCGAAGGTCTCGGTCAGCAGGGCGCTTAGCCGGTCCATGTCGTATCTCCTTGTTGCGAAATGAAAAAACACAGGAAGAAGACCGCACGTTCGGCGATAAAGTTCGCGAGTTTCAGTACCGTTGGTCATGACGGCATGTTTCACAGCCCGTTCCTGCGGGCATGAAAAAACCCGCCGATTGGCGGGTTTTTCCGGACAGCGAGCCGCGTTTTAGAGCGGCTTGCCGCGGTTGCCGTGGGCGCTGACGAAGGCCTGTACCTTGGCCAGCTCGTTCGGCAGAACGGTGCAACGCTCTTCGCGCTGGAACAGGTCGGTCAGGTGCGCCGGCAGCGCCGGGACAGCCTCGATGCCGGCCTTCTCCACCGCTTCCGGGAACTTGACCGGATGCGCGGTGCCCAGGGTGACCATGGGCACCGCCAGGCTACGACGGCACTCGCGAGCGGCGCGCACGCCGATGGCGGTGTGCGGGTCCAGCAGTTCGCCGGACTCGGCGTAGACCTGGGCGATGGTCTCGCAGGTCTCCTCGTCGCTCACCGCCAGCGAATCGAACAGGCGGCGGGCTTCGGTCCAGCGGTCATCCTCGACGGCCAGCTTGCCGGTGGCCTTGAAGTTGTCCATCAGCTCGGCAACAGCCTTGCCATTGCGGCCGTGCAGGTCGAACAGCAGGCGCTCGAAGTTGGACGAGACCATGATGTCCATGGACGGCGACAGCGACGCGTGCAGGGTGTCCTTGTCGTAGCGGTTGCCGGACATGAAGCGGTGCAGGATGTCGTTGCGGTTGGTCGCGACGATCAGCTGGCTGACCGGCAGGCCCATGTTGCGCGCCAGGTAGCCGGCGAAGATGTCGCCAAAGTTGCCGGTGGGCACCGAGAAGGCCACGGAGCGGGCCGGTGCGCCGAGCTGCAGGGCGGCGTGGAAGTAGTAGACGATCTGGGCCATGATCCGCGCCCAGTTGATCGAGTTCACTGCCACCAGGCGGGTGCCTTTCAGGAAACCCTGGTCGGCGAAGCTGGCCTTGACCATTTCCTGGCAGTCGTCGAAGTTGCCTTCGATGGCGATGTTGTGGATGTTCTCGCCGAGGATGGTGGTCATCTGCCGGCGCTGCACCTCGGACACACGGTTGTGCGGGTGCATGATGAAGATATCGACGTTCTCGCAGGCCTTGCAGCCCTCGATGGCGGCCGAGCCGGTGTCGCCGGAGGTGGCGCCCATGATCACCACACGCTCGCCGCACTTGGTCAGCACGTGGTCGAGCAGGCGGCCGAGCAGTTGCAGGGCGAAGTCCTTGAAGGCCAGCGTCGGGCCGTGGAACAGCTCCAGCACCCACTCGTTGCCGTTGAGCTGGCGCAGCGGCGCCACGGCGTTGTGGGCGAACACGCCGTAGGTCTCCTCGAGGATCTTCTTGAAGTCGGCATCGGAAATGCTGCCGGCAACGAACGGGCGCATCACCCGGAAGGCCAGCTCGTGGTAAGGCAGGCCGGCCCAGGAGGCAATCTCCTCGACGGTGAAGCGCGGCAGGTTTTCCGGCACATAGAGGCCGCCGTCGCTGGCCAGGCCAGCCAGCAGCACGTCTTCGAAGTTCAGCGCAGGCGCCTGGCCGCGGGTACTGATGTAACGCATGGTGTGAAACCTTCGGGTTGGCGGCGGCGCGCAGGCGCCGCCGCAGTCGATTCAGTTCAGTTGTTCGACGCGGATGCGTACGACATTGCCGACGACGTCATCCAGCGCTTCCAGCGCGGCGATGGCTTCGATGATGCGCGACTCGAGCACGCGGTGGGTAACCAGGATCATCGGCACCAGACCGTCATGCTCTTCGACTTCCATCTGCATGATCGATTCGATGTTGATGCCGCGCTCGGAGAGGATGGTCGCCACCTGGGCCAGTACGCCCGGATGGTCCTTGGCCTGGATGCGCAGGTAGTAGGCGCTTTCGCAGGCGTCGATCGGCAGGATCGGGTGGTCGGAGAGCGAGTCCGGCTGGAAGGCCAGGTGCGGCACGCGGTTCTCCGGGTCGGCGGTCATGGCGCGAACCACGTCCACCAGGTCGGCGACCACCGAGGAAGCGGTGGGCTCCATGCCGGCGCCGGCGCCGTAGAACAGCGTGGAACCGGCGGCATCGCCGTTGACCATGACCGCGTTCATCACGCCATTCACATTGGCGATCAGGCGGTCGGCCGGGATCAGGGTCGGGTGCACGCGCAGCTCGATACCCTTGTCGGTACGGCGGG
>NZ_MACM02000154.1:0-34778 GCF_001675465.2 Pseudomonas sp. AU12215 | reverse complement strand
TCTGGGCTCTTAGTTACCACAGGCGACACATCAACGGAACCAAGCTCGCTGACGCAGTCTGTCAGTAGGCAGGAACCGCCGTATACGGAACCGTATGTACGGTGGTGTGGGAGGACGGCGGGGGCGACCCCGCCTCCTACCCGATTCTGGGGTATGCCCGGCTAGAGGTTTTTCAACTCATCAGCACTGGGTGTATTCAGGCCGCGGGCCTTGCGATACTCCCTCAGACCTCGGAGCCCGACCGGGATAACAAAGCGGGGCGCAAAACTGTTCCATGGGTTGGATAGGTTTTGAAGGGGGTCGAGGCGCTCCAGAATGCTGTTCCCACCGACTTCTGGCATACCGAAGTACTGCAACTCCTCCGGAAGTTTCTCCCAGGCGATTCCCGTCAGGTTGGCGATGTCGAGGGCGTTGGCCACCGGAACGCTAACGAACACCTGGGCTCCTTCCCAGTTGGACAGCACACAGCAGACGCAGAGGTCGCGCAGGTGAACGAGCTTGAGCGTCTTGGCCAGGCTGGGGCCGTCCGACTTACGGGGTGGGTGCTGCTTTCGGCTCGGGATGTACTCGAACTGGACCTTCCGGCGTGCAGCCGCACCAGCAGGCCTGAACCCCAGCTGGCTGTACAGATGCTCAAACTTCGGCTGCTCCAACTGGAATGGTGTGCTGTCGCCAGTGAGCAGCGCTTCGAGGAGGTTCGGTAAGTTCTTCTTGGCTTTGCGGTAAAACCACTCGAGCATCTCAATTCGACGCGCTTCGAAGTCCTGCCGGGCCAGTACCTTGATCACCTCAGCCTGGTTGCTACGGGCAACGAAGTGGACATCACGCGCCACCTGTTCAGGGGTGGCCAATAGGTCACTGCTGATCGGCGTCAACCTGACCTGGTTGGTAAGCCCGCCGTGCGGCATGTAATCCGGTTTCTTGCGCTCCAAGCGAACGCCAGCGCTGGTTTGCTCGAGCAGCAGAGGCTTGTTGTTCATAGCGGCCTCTGGAATGTACAGGGCCTCTTGAGGAACAGCTGCAGCGAATCGCCGTTCCATCCAACGATTTGGGGTTCTCTTCTCCGACCACTTGGGCTCCAGCGTGTGCATGAAGTCAGTGCTCAGATCTGAGCTGTTCTTTACCTCAAGGTGAGGTAGGCCTTCGAGGATGGCGGGCAGGTTGCTGCTTTGCGAAGGCAGCCATGCGTGATCTATTTGCAGCTGTGAACCCAGCGCGAGACGTGGCTCAACCTGTTTCTGCTGGAAGTATCGGATACGGCATTGCTCGATAAGCAGGTGAAGCCACAGCAGCTCGTCCGGCGCCAGGTCAGATAGGCTTCCTATCGCCGGGATATCTCTCTCGGTGGGCGCGAGGTCACGGGCGCTATCAGCTACAGCACGGCGCCCATTGTCCGCCCACACGATCCGTAGGAGCGAGTAGGGGAAGTGGCTGCCTTCAATCCGGTACTGGTTGTAGCGGTCGTTCCGGCCTCTCATCATCTCTTGCTGTAAGGGATGAGCGAACGTTCCTTTGTCGGTAAGAAGGGTCACCTGCTGGCCATTGCGGACTACCAGGACAAAGTAGCTGTCGCTGATGCTCTCGCAGAGAATTGCGCACAGGGAAAAGCCTTCTGGTATGACGCGAGCGTGCTGTAGCAGCTGGTCAAGAGTTTGGAACGCCAAAACGAAGCGGCTCAGCTGTGGCTCATGAGGGAGACCTGGCTCGCCGGCAAAGGCCGTGAGCTTCGTCAGGCGGTTCATTGCCAGAAAAGCATCAAGATTCAGTAGGGGAGCCTGCTGGCGCACAAACTCAGCCAGGGCGTCACCGTCCACATCTCCGCCTCGATAGTGAGCAACGGCTCGCTTGCAATAGCTGAAGTACTCATCGGTCGAGGCTGTTACTTCTTGCTTGGTGAACAGTTGTGCCAGAGCAGCAGCGGCTTCAGGCGATCGCCCCTCGAGCAGCCCACCACCCGATAGCCTCTCGAAGATACTTCGTACTACCAAAATGGTGCTGAACCCATCCTCAAGGCATACGACGCTACGGATCAGATCGCATGCGGCATTGATTTCACGGCTGGCCTCGGTCATTTGGACGACATAAGACGTTGCATCAACCTTGCGGCCGGCGATCTGTTCCCACAGAGCAACAGCCTGGGTGGCGAGGTCGTTGTAGGAGTCAGTTGGCATCGTCATGTCCTTGAATGGGGCTGCTCAATTTCACTTCATGGCTTGATTCTACAGGCAGGACCGAGGATGCAAGCATGTTCAGCCACTACTGGAAGAACACGTACCTAGGCTAGGGCCTGATTGAGCTTTGCAGGGTTGAGCGCTGTGGAAGGATGCATCAAAGCCATCGTCCATACGGGCGACTTACTTGTTTCTGACGCTCCGCGGGAGAAGCCTTGATGCACAACTTGATTTATGTAATCGCCGTCCTATCTCACCTAATCCAGCAGGACACCGTTGCCTGGAAGATCCTTGTTGACTACGAAACTGAGTTCCGGGCAGGCGGGGGTGACCTGGTGCGCTTCCGCGGTTTTCTGCAGGGCCTCTATGCGGCAGGCTTGCTGCCTGAACCTGATTTCAACGAGTTTGAAAGTCTGCTGACAGAGGATCCTACCCAGCCAGCAAGCGAGCAACTTGACCGCGAGAGTCGTCGAGCAATTGAGCAACGAATCACCATTGCCGCCGCAGAAGCATTGGTGGGGGCTGGGTGCTGCATCACTGTAGTGGAGGGTGATCGAATGCTCCTGATCGACAGTACTGACCCTATTGCTGTTGATGCTTCCTTGTCTGAGGCCGGCGAGCCTGGCTTCAGAGTTAAGCGAGAGGTCGACGGGAGGGTCGAGGAGGGCTGGGTGGACTTTGTCGGTGAGAAAGGAATTGAGGTTACTGCCGACGCCAAATTGAAGCTTGAGGACGCATTGCAACCGGCCAACCAACTAGCAAGACTGATCGGTCTTTGGAGTGCGGTCTCTGGCTGAGATAGGCTTGCGTATTCGGCGACTCATGTGAGGCTGATACGAGAACGATACCGAGGAAAACATCGTGGCCACCACTGAAAAGACTCCATGCCCGCGCTGCGGAAGCGCCCCGGTCATGTCGCGCCATGGCAGTAGCTACTGGAAGGCCAAGTGTCCAAATGACCATGGACTTCATCGCGTCGAGGGCCACCCTATGAAGACCCAGCGCGAGGCCTGGGAGCAATGGGAAAAGAATCATGAAGTCATGCAGGTCAAAAAGAAGTAAGTCAGCCTATAGGGATGCCCATGCACACATCACCGGAAAATTTGCTTCAGCAATGGCTGGTCTCCACTCCTGACTGGCGGCAGCACATGCTAGGAGTTCTAGGAGGGGATTACGAAGGGGTGCTGCAAGACTGCACTCTTCACTTTCGCCCTCTCGGTGTGATTGGCAACCTACGTTGCTGTGAGTCGTTGGAGGCGCCCTACAAGATCTTTGATTTGGGATATTCAATCATGGGTCAAGGACGACCAGTCATCTCGCATGATGAGTTCGAGCAACTAATCCAGAAGGGGCAGGTCTGCAAAGCATGCTTGGATGACACCGAGCTGAATCGCTTACTGGTCAATGCCTTGTCAGACGATTAATCGCTAACAAACAACCTGGCAGCTGCTGTCTTGCAGCTGCAGCGTCAACCCTTGCCGTGGGAGCCACTGAGTGCACCAAGGGTAGCGTCAGCCTCTCGGGCTTATAACGCACTTAACCGGCCTGATTGGGTTGTGAAGAAGCTAATGCGTAAGGGCCGCTTTGGCAGGTTCCGCAATACCAGCCATTGCGGTTGAAAACCGCCTTACCTGGGAGGTGCGAGTAGCAGCGGTGCTCCATGCTGTTTGCCCTGCAGGTGGGGCATGGAGGAAGGTTCGAGGGCGGCGCCGCCAGATCTGCTTCGCTCACAGACATCCCCTTGTCACTTTGGGTCGAATTCACCATTGTCGATGCGAGCCAGAAGCTGGTCGGCGAGAGGTTTCATCCCCTGATCGACAAAGGTCTGGTTTGTACCGGCGACCGAGGTGCTTACGCGGTCATTTTCGACGTCGAAAGCAATCAGAACGCACCCCGCCAGGCCATGTTTCTCAGCCAGGGAGCGAAGGTCGTCCAGGAGTGGGTGGGTACTGGATATCCGAAGGGACTTCCGCCCATCAGTAGTTGGTGCACTGCTCATGCTCGCTCCCTTTCTGGGTGTTGTTGCGGGGATGCTGTTTCGAGTTTGCTCCCGACATCCGGGGCGCCGGAGTCAAAGGGGTTGATGATGAATTTCCTTGCTGCTGCCCTGAGGGCCCTCTTGAGGGCCTGGCGCGGGAGAAAACGCACCTTGCGGAGCTTCAACACCCGTTTCGCCATCAGATCCATGACTTCCTTTACCGCGGCAGGGTCTGCGTCAATCACCGTGGCGGGGGCGCGACGGGAAAGTGTGGATACCACGTGGACTGATGCTTCGAGCGCGAAGGACGGCTCGACAGGCACAACTTTCACAGACCCGGCAACTGCTTCAATTCGGAAGCCATTGCCATGAGCGTCGACTGCAATTACCTGCAAGCCATCTTCAAGGCTGGCCAATAGTCGCCGGTGGCCAGTGACGACCTGTATGCCAGCCAGTTGAAGTTGTTCGAATACATCCATAGGGGAGCCTCTAATTCACTGAGCGTCAGGGGCGGGCTGCGGGCCTACCAGGTACTCGCCATCGCGAAGCCACGACTGTTCGGAGCCATTGAAGGATTTGAAGCGATTGCCCCACTTGGCCTTTGTGATCATCACCGGCCGGGGTGCATCAACGCCATTCTCGTAGTACCAGTAGAGGCCATCGGCATCAACCTCGGCGACAGAGGTGAATTTTTCCATGTGAATCCCCTTGGGCGGGCAAACGAAGAAGGACTCAAGTCCAATCAGTAGGACCATTCTCTCATGGGCGCTGAAAGCGCAAGGCCTCAGGCCGGCGCCAGGGGGAATGGCAGTACGGCCCAGGCTCGAACCTGCGATCGCACTATGGCTTGATCGCTGAACTTGATTCGAAAGCTTTGGAGGTCTGGCGCCCAGCTTGCGTGTACAGAAGAGCCATCCGCTAGCCAGACCAAGAACCCATTGGGGCTGTTGACCTGGAAAGTGGTCACATCGGAGGGGAAGGGGCCGGCTCGACTTGGATCATCTGGGGCATCTGGATCGACAAGGACATGGTGGAACTCCAGTTCAACGCTCGTCACCCAGCTACTGCCTGATCGACACGTTTCAGCCCAGGACATCTGACACCTCTCTAACGGATAGCACTTTCTGAACGCTATCTTCGCTGAAATTGGCGTTGCCGCTAGTGCAGTCTGCCCCAGTGAAGGGGATGGTTGCCTTCGTCCCGCACCCGCCGATGTGGCGGCGGGCCAATACCGGTCGCGAACCTCCCCTCAGGTCAATAGGGGGTTGCCGCCTCGATCTTTTCAGGCATATCCTGAAAAGGTCTCGAAAGAAGGGCCGCTAGCACAGGCCCTTGGGCGCTCCCTAGAGATGATTCTGCCTCACCCTGAAATACAACCGCTTTGCATATTGGATCTCCCCACGGGAGTCCGGCGCAGTGCGGGTTAGCTAGCACCCCTGGAATAGAACTGCGCGGACTGAAGCACAAGGCCCGGCTACGCCATTGCGCGCCGGATTTGCTACCCGTACTGCGAGGAGACTCCGATGAGTCGTATTCCCTTCGATGCCCGCGACCTCGATCAGAAGGTCGTTTCTAAAGTCTTTGCCGACCTGTTCCACCCAATTGATTCGCTGTCCGATGCGGACACCAACACTTTCAACGACCTTGGTGCCCGCTCTGCGCGTTACCGCGACTTGCATGAGCTGCAGGTCGAGGCCCGCAAGAATCAGCTGCCCCCTGCCGGCAGTTTGTCCAGGGACGATATCCGTGCAGCCTTTGCCATCGGTATGCGACGGGTTGCCAATATTGGTTTGACTGAGGCTTACCGCATCACTGGTAAAGCCCGCCTTCGTCTGTTGAGCGTTGATCGGCGCACCCGCGAATGGCAGGCAGAGCAAGAAATTGCCGCCCTGAAGGCTAGCGCTGAGCGTGATGGTCTCCCTCAGGATGCCGTTGATGACATTCTGCCCGCTGCTAAAACTCCCATCCGTCAGCGCCACAAGGAGGCACTGATTGACGCAGGTGCGCCCGGCCACTACCTCACGGTTCGCTCAGACGGCAAGGCGTTCCAGTGGTCGCCAGCGTACGCCCTCTACGCTGTGCTCTACCGGGACCCGCTTAAGTTCCTTGATGGCGAACCGGCTGTTGCTGGCGCTAGCGATGCCGCCGAAGCACTGTCCGAGTTCGCCCGGAAGTGCCTTGTCCCTGAGTCGTGGGGCGACCTCGAGACTCTGGTCAGGGATGGACTGCAGGTGCCGGACTACGAGGAGCTAACCCTCTTCAATGCCAAAGGTCAGTACATCGGTCGCGTCCTGCGCCAGCGTTGGCACTTCGGGATTATTCCGGAACTGTTCTATACCGACGAGGAGCTGATACAGGGCAAGGTAGATCTCCTGAGCGGGCGCCACCTTTCTAGCCCTGGCTGGGCCAAGCATGCAAAGGACTCCGTTTTGTGCGCTGAGCCGGTCTACCACCTGCGCAGAGATCTCGCCGCCGTTTTGGTCATGCCGGATATCCCTGACATGTGGACGACTCATCACATTCCACCTGAGGGCCTGGTAGAACTCAAAGGCGTCTACTGCGGGAACATGGAGGTGGGTACAGCCAAACGGCCTCGGACCAAGACATGGGCAATCAACGGTGACCTGTACGCCCTACGGGCTGTTGACTGGTCATCGGCGAGCCAGCGTTTCTTTGGTGGTATCCAGTGGATGGATGAAAGCGACTTCCCCTTGCTCTATCCAGCCCACGAAGCAGCCACTCCAGACAGCAGCAAACTCGGGAGGCAGGCGTTTGCTGGGCTTCGCGAATCTCGTGGGCTGCTCCCGGACAGCGCTGTTGACTTCACCGATCGCGCCAAACGCCTGATGCAGTTTGAAGCTGTCGATGGAGTAGAAGCACTCACTTACCAGGGCGGTTTGCAGAGACTGATCAAGCGGATTCTTCGTGAGGTCAGCACAGAGGCGACTGAGCTGTGCGCTAAAGGCCTTTTTGAAATGCTGCACGTTCCGGGACTGGGGTACGAGGATTTTGATCTCGAAGAATACGAGGACCTCGAGGTTGAACGTCACCGACTTGGCGCTCGGCGCGAGCAAACCTTGCGCATGCTTCCCCTGTACGCAAAGCGCCTCTGTGAACTGTTCCCGCCTCTCGCACAGTTTGGCCATTTCACCCTGTGGTTCATCCTGCGGTACAACGAAGGCATCCTCGATGAGAGTGAGGAGTATTTTGATGAGGATCTGGAATTCGATGACTACGGTGCTGACGAAATCCTGATTCCCTTGATTTTGCTGGCAAGTGCTGCTGTTACGGGTGCACGACCAGAGTTCATGCAGCGCGATTCGGTATTGGTTGCCATTCACCGCTGGGTTGAGCAGGGCAAAACTTTGGATCAGGTGGGCAATATGGCCAAGGAGTTTGATCGTTATCGGACTCACTTGAACTATCAAAGACGCCTGATGGACCGGCTCGAGAGTGATATTGCGAGGCAGGTGGCCTTGCGCGACAGAGCTCGCGCTATGGGCGTGGCCTACGTGAGCGACAGGGTGAGTTCATTCGCCGGAGAGAATCCGGTGTTTATGCGATCTCTCGAAGAGGGGCGCGTGCTAATGCGTGTGGGTTCTGAGATTGGGTGGGATAGAGCGGGGGTGTAACACGGGTAATCCTGTCTGGCAAAGCGGAGCAGGGCGCCCCGCTTTTGTTGCCGGGCCGCTACCTGGCCCGGTAACCCACCTACCTTATCCGGAAAGTCGGGGATAAGGCGGCACGGGTAGCATGGAGCCTCTAAAGCCGGTGACATGTTGTCAGCTATGACTCTGACGGGCCCTAGCTATAGGGTCGGATCGATGCCCTTTTGATGAAGCTGGCATGCAAGATTTTCGGGTCAAAACCAAGGAGACCCGTATGGAGCTGCAGCTTGAAACAATCAGGGACCTCGACGACGATCACGAGGTAGGAGGGCAGGATCTGCCCTTTGAAGTAACAGTGAAGGTCGTGGAGGGAAGTGTCGAAGAGGCACTGCAGGTTCTGGGATCGCGAGATTACCGCAGCCTCGGCCTCTTGAACCTGGCCAGAGGCGATGCCCCAAACACAGTGTCATTTCTCACATTTTCCTTTGAGAAGGACATTCTGCGTCGATTTGGTATCGAGCCTGAAAAGACGCCATACGAGAAAGCGCATGCGCTCTACTACAGATCGAAATATATCCGCACAGTAGGAGAGTTGAGAGCAGCCATTGCCGATCTCCCGGATGATTTCCCTCTGGTGCAAACGTCCCGCAGGGTCGACGGCAGGGGCGAGGTGTCATCCTTCAACTGCCGTGGAGTCCACGCCATATGCCACGAATGGATAGCAGAGGGGCCAGGTGAAAGCGGGAACGACTCTAGGTGGAGTCTTCGCCTCTGCGGGTTTGATCCCGGCAACTGGGACAAGATCATGTCGGGTACCTGGAAGGATATTGATCCTGGCCAGGCTTGAACCGAGGGCTTGCAGTTTCGGAGGCGCTGTCAGAATACGGAGAACGATTACCGGAGCGACCAATGAACCCCACTGCATGCTTGTTTGCCACAGCCAACGAGAACGATCGCCAGCGGGCGATCGCCGCTGGTAAATCGGTGCTCGGCCGTGAAGTGATCCTTGATGCTCCAGATGCCGACTTCACCCCGCCTGGTAGCCGCTCGGCGCGCATCGTTAGTCACGCCAAGAATGGTCGGCGAACAGCTCGTCAGATTCGCTGGTATGTCGCTGGCAAGGCTTATCGCTCCCTCCCACTGAGTGCAGAGAACGCATCTCTGACGAATGAGTGGAAACAGGCTGGATCGAAGCAATGAAACAAGAGCTTTTAGAAGAGAGCCGGGAAGCGGCCTTACAAGCTGATAAGTGCTACTCAAAGGGCCGTCTGCGGGATGAGTTCAGGATGAAGCCCAAGCCTGGCGCCAGTCCTGTCGCTTTCTACAGAAGCGGATTCGGCGGGAAGTTCGGGGTTTACCGGATTGCGGACTGCGTTCCTCTCCGCCAGCTGTCGCAGGTTCAGCAGCCCAGCGCAAAACAGCTTCGGGCGCGGGAGATCCTGCGCGTGAAGGCAAAGATGCGGAGCAGGTTTGCAAAGGTGTCTTCTGTCGCCGTGGAATGGCTGTCTGCCAATCCGCTTGTCATCGATACCGAGACTACAGGGCTGGGTGATGACGCTCAGATCATCGAAATCGCTATCGGGGATGTTCACGGCAACATCCTTTTTAACTCTCGCCTGCGACCAACTATTCCAATTGATCCGCAGGCATCTGCCATTCATGGAATTCTGGATGCTCACCTGGTCGACGCTCCTACCTGGCCAGAAGTAGAGCCACAGGTTACCGAGCTGCTCTCTGGTCGTTGCGTGATCATCTTCAATGCCGAGTACGACAAGCGTTTGCTACGTCAGACAGCGGCTGCATTCGGGCTGTCTCAGTCCTGGCCAGAAACGAGCAGCGAACGGTGCGCTATGTACCTTGCTGCAGACGCTTATGGTGCAACGAACAAGTACGGAACGATCTCATTGGCAAACGCAGCGGCGGCGGCGGGGGTTACTTGGAAAGGTAGTGCGCACTCGGCGGCCGCGGACGTGCTCGCCACGGTTGATCTGGTGCATGCGATAGCGCGGGTTCGGAAGGACCTGGATTTAGAGCTGGTAGCGCTGCAGCAGCGATTAGCGTGAGCTGGCCCCACTGCAAAAGGTGGTTCGGGGGAGGAAGGGTGAGGGGCGGTTTCAGGTTCGGACACCTGCCGCGGAAAACCGAGGCAGGGTCACGATACCCATTTGAAAGTAACGCCTCCCAGTGAGAGGGGCGAACCCAGCGTTGAAACACATCCAGATGATCAGCAGGCCGAAGTTAGGCATTGTCATGCTCTCGCATCAGTGCTTTTTTGCAGCGTTCTGCCGATCGAGCTTAATCGCTACCCACACTGCTAAGCCGCCGATAGTGGCCAGCGCAAGCATTGTGAAGGTAATGAGCCATCCGATAGGTTCCATACTGTTCTCCATATTCCGATTTTCACCGGTTTACTTGATTGTCGCAGAGTACACCCTCAACCCAACCATAACGACTGCCAGCAAAAGACAGCACATGGCTGACCAAGCTACGTAGCCGAACTGGGCCGCGGTCAAAGGGTCCTTACCTACCAGCAACGAGCAGATCAGGAAGAAGAAACCCACGCTGAAGTTTCCTGCCAGATCGGCGATTGCACCAAGCGTTGTCGCTAGGAAAGGTTGTGATGTGGCAGCTGAAGCCACCGGTGGAGCGGCTTTCGCTCCTGATTTAGGTCTGTTTTTCTTTTTGGACATAGCGTCTCCTGTTGTGCCCTCCCCAAGGCATTGATTGATCCACCTGGGATAGGGAAAACGGAGAGCTCGCCTGAGGGCGATTTCTCACCCCCAGGTGGTGTGTGCTGCAAAGCAGCGATGGCACCGCTAGGCGCCAGCAACACCCTTTCGAGTGCCGCTTTTCAGTCCAGCCAACATTGGCAGGAACGGAAACCGCTTAGGAAAAATGGTTTTTCCTAAGTGGTCTCGCGACCCCCAGGTTTCCCTGGGAATCGCAGACTTTTGATAGCAAAACTGAGTGAGGATCAGAGGTTAACCGACTGAATGAAGCGGTTAACCACATCTTCTTGCTCCGATTGGCTCAAGCTTTCGAAGTGCTTTCCCCAGTGGAGGCCAGCAAACTCCTTAGCTTCGTCAATCGACCCCGAGTAGATTGCCGTAGCAGGCACTTCCACGGTTAGCGTGATGATGTCACCGGAGTCGTCTCCGAGGTCTTCCGTTTTAAGGACCAGCACCTTCGCGGTAAAACCCATTTTCGCGACATAGGCTAGAGCACCATTTCTGGTTGCCACTTGCGGGACACCATATTTTTTCGCGGATGGGTACTTCACTTCCATGAGGACGGCCTCGCATTCCGCTAAGCGAGACGTATCAATGAGAACGACCTCCTTGCTTTCAGCGAGTGTTGTCTCACCGATACCGGGGTCATCCAAACCGTCTTCAGTGTTGATTTCGATCTGCACCTGGATGGTTTGGCTTGAGGCCGTGGTAGAAGGTCCTTCCTGTGTACTGGTACCGCTATGGCGAAGGTTGTTGATCAGTTCGCTAAGAGCTTCCAGTTCTTCGGCGTCTACGACAGTCAAATCATCGCTGCAACCAGTGTTGTCAGCCGATGAGATCACGTCGTCCGCTTGCTCCCCAATTGCATCGTAACTGTCGGCCAATGCGAGCACCTCAGCCGGGACCGGGAAGCCGCTTGCCGTTACAGCGGAGAAGAAAGAGCGGAGTTGAGTTGTATAGGACATGGGATTGCTCCTGGGCAGAGTCGAGACCATATCCCCCCTATGGGGATATGAAGCCCCAATGGGTTTTGTCGGTGCTAGCTGAGCGCCAGCTTGCTTATCTCGTTATCTGCTCAAGCAGGTAACGAAAATCGGAGCCTTATCCAAAGGCGGGCTTTGGATAAGGTTCTGAAAAGGGATTTTCAATTGAAGGATGGGCTAACGATACCCAGGTTTCCCTGGGTACCGCAGACCTTGTTTGAGTCCAAGCCTCTAGATGGCCTACTCGACGATGTACATGGGGCCTTCCGGACCCTGCACCTGCGTCAGAACGACACCTTGTTCAGGTTGGAGCAAGATTTTGTCGTAGACCTTGAACGCGGTGAATGCCAGGGCATCCTCGTTGAAGTGAACATGCATGCAGGGCAGATGTTCGGCTTCGTTTTGGGGGTTGGTGTTTACCTCAGCGGTTACCGACAAGAGATTGTCCATGTGGCCTTCCAAAGCGCCTACCGTAAGGTAGATCTGCCCGTTGGAAAGTCGCTGGTCGTCGATGTCGATCTGGTGGGTTAGCGGAGCCTGTTTATCCTCGTAGCCTTCCCAGTGTTTAACCGGAACGGATTTGAGGATCGGGAATGGTTCTGCATATTGGCCCGGCTTGTTGAAGCTGGCATTGCTGCCGGCCGGTAAACCATCAACATGCTTAACCACCTCGCGAACGAACTCGGCATCAACGCCTTGTTCGCCGTACGGCGATTCGCCCACTTTTCCTGTAACTACCAGATCAGAAACGTAGAGCTCCTGGTCACCGATCTGCAGAGTGCGGGCAGCATCCTCCTCGAGGCCAACACCATCCGCATCCAGGACAATCACGCGGACGCCTTGAGAGGCAACCACGCGGGTGATCTGGTCTGCAGACTTGTAGATGACGACTGTGGGTAGTCGCTTGATCGCCTTTCTCGCCTCAGTGGCCTCTATGAGCACCAAGAGGCGCTCAAAATCGTTGCCTGAAGCGACAGTGAAGACTTTCGAGTCCTCAAGGGCGGATATGTCGCCGAGGCCTACTTCAAAGGCCCGAGCCTGTGCGCTGTTGGCGAACGACTTTGAGCGGGGGAAAACAATGCCACCATCAAAGGACACGTCAAAATACGCTGTAGATGTTTCGCGGTGGGTCTTATGTAGCTCGATTCCCTCCTCGGCCATCACTTTAACACCTTCGACGTAAGCCTCGACCTCGCCTGCGGTGCTGAAACTTCGGACTAAGTAGTCTTCAGGTAACCAGCCGCTGGCAAACGCCACGATCGACTCCTGAGATGTGAGGACAAGGGCTTTATGATTTTGCATGGACAATCTCCAGAATGAAGACCGACATGCTCTCCCTGGCCGGGAGAGACATCCCGGTAGGGGTTTTTGGATCGGACGATCCGTTTAAGTGCTGGTGAACCACCAGCTGGGTGCTGCAGCTCGCATTGAGCTAGCAGTGGAGCTTGAAATATACCGGGTTAATCGGTGAGCCGGAAGATCTTGGGGTGGCCGGATCGGAGATGGTCACTGCAGGGCTTCAAATGCGAGAGACAAGCGATCTACAGGCTTGACTAGATGGGCAATTACTTCAGTGCTTGATGGGTATACGTACGCCAGCATTCCGATCTTGTTGGAGAAGACGAGGATGTACCGCATTGGTGCCCGCCCAGGCCCTGGTAGATTCTGCCTGCCATCCTGATTCCATCCCAGACGTGTGAGCTCAGCACATTTGGTGTTCTGGTAGCTGGTAAGCATGGCGACCTCTCGGCAGTTTGAGGGGTCATAAGACCATGGGTTAGCGAAAGAGCAAGGCACCAGATGCCAGGTGAAAGTCATGCTGGCTGGCCAGATGGGATACTTTGCTGGCTTAGATGTCCCATGTGAAAGCGACGTGCAAGACCCTATCTAACCAGTCTGGTGTAGGAGCGTCACAACTCCAGAAGTGAGGTCGTATGTGCAGTCATTACGAAGCGCCCAGCCGTGAGCAGTTGGTCGATGCTTTCGGTCTGGAGCCTGAAGGGCAATACGAAATTGACCTGTGGCCAGGCCGTACGGGCGTCATGATTCGCAATCTGGTTCCCGAAGGGGATGAGCCCGTTGAAACAGTGGCCTCCACCGGTGTTTTTGGTCTTCTCCCTTTCTGGGCGAAAGGCAAAAGCTATGCGCGTAATACCTATAACGCACGCAGCGAGACGGTTGCGACGCTCAATTCATACCGTGATGCCTGGAAGAAATCGAAGCACTGCATCATCCCTGCCGCGGCGATCTATGAGCCCGATTGGCGGCCGGGGAAGCCCAGGCCAGCTCGGATTTCGCGGAAGGATGGTCGACTGCTCGGGATCGCTGGGCTTTGGGAGACCTGGAAGGATTCAGCTGGCGAGCAAGTGCACAGTTTCACGATGCTGACGATCAACGCAGATGGCCATGAAGTAATGCAGAATTACCACAAGCCAGGTGCTGAGAAGAGAATGGTCGTTATCTTGCCTGCAGGTGCCTACCGAGATTGGCTATCGGCTCGTCCGGAGGAGAGCAGAGAGTTCCTGAGGCAGTACCCTGCTGACAGGCTCCAAGGCATAACCCTAGAGCCTGAATGAGAGCAAGGCCGGAATGTCGTTACAGACTCAGACCTCGGTCTCAGCTTCGTCTTCTGTCACTTTAAGGCTGGCGGAGTAAAGCATGCCGTCACTGCCGAATCGGCAGATATAGCGCGGGTCATTGCGATAGCCATCCGCGATCGCCAGCTTCATTGCTTTGTAGGTCTCGGGCGATCGCTCACGCTGTGCGAGCGGAACTCCACCTTCGTTGTAGTAGAGGTCAACGATCGTATCCCACTGCTTGATCAGGCCAGCCCAGGCCGGCCCGTGGACGGCCATTTCATGAATGCGGGGTTTCCATTCTGGGAAAATGTCCAGCAGGCGCAGGCAGCGTCCCAAGTCAGACGGGTCAGATGGGGCGCTGAAATCATCGTCCTCTGGCGTTTCCCCAATCATGTGAGCACAGATGGCGGTGGACGATAATCCAGTGTCAGAGGACAGCAGCCAGCGAATGACTTTACGTTCGACGTTCTGCATCAGATGCTCCAGGGCAGTTGTAGATGTATCAATTCTTCCCTGATGTGTTACGGCCAGGCAGGTAGTTCGCCCCCATTACCGGGCAGGATTGCCGGGGGTTGGTTTGCCGGGAGGCTGTTATCCTGGTCAGAGACTGGCCGCCAGGTCGGACCAGGCCTATGAGAAGGGGGATTTTCCGTGAGTAATCGTGATGTCTGGATCGGGACCGGAATCGTGGTCAAAGTCGCCAGAAAGGTTCACAAAGAACCGGTGCTGGATGCTGAGCGGGAGTACTTGAACTCGATGCTGAAGCACCGGGCTGGTGAAGTCCTAGAAGATGCGGGACAACGATTGGTCGAGCGTTTTAAGGCATACCCTAGAGGGGAGTGATTACCCCTCGTTGAGGTACTGCACCTGGTGGGCCTCCGTCGGTAATGGAACCTCCCATTTGAACAGCATGCGCCGTATCGCTTCGTTGCTCAGGCTCGTATCCCGCTTGCCATTCCTACGGTAAATCTCCTTCTCCGGCATTTCCAAGTACATGATCTCTGCCTTCGCGCTGTAGGCGTACAGCAGGTCCAGTGTCTTCTTGCGCATCTGGGCTGAAAGGTGCGTTGAGTTCCACACGAAGGACCTTTTTTCTCGCAGAAGAGCCTTCGCCTGGTCGATCGCGTAATGCGCGGCCGCGCCTTCATTGTCACCATGCCGCAACCCCAAGGCCTCGCGTGCATCGTCGAATGAGACGACAGGGAGGTCTGGGTAATGTTTCGCTACCCAGGTGTTTTTCCCGCTGGCGGGCATCCCAGACATCACTATGACGCGAGATCCAGCTGGCTCGTGCAATGCGTAATCTGGGTGTACGCGAGTGCCTCGGAAGTACTGGACCCTGGTGTAGTCGTCCGCAAATGGGCGGGGACCGTAAAGGCAGCCTTCCTCCTCGGCAAGCTCTCGAAAGAGTTCAATTTCGTCGAGAACCCCCGACTTCCCTACGTAAGTTCGCCCCTCCATGTCAGCCTGCGCGACAGCGCATAACATCCACACTGGCAGCTCCCAGGAAAGCTTGTGTAGAACGTATTCCGGCGTTTGCCCGCTTCTGTTCCCCGACAATGCGAAGAACGGCAACTGGTGGACGGAAATGATCCTGCAGATCTGCTCCCGGATGGCCATCGGCACGCCAGCTCTCCAGAGAAGAAGGCGCGCATCGACCGCACCGCGGCGGGAATGGCCTGGCTGACCAATGCGCCCGGTTTGCGGATCGATAACTGTCGTGTCCGGCTTCGATATGTCGTGCAGCAGCGCGGCGAAGAAGAGCACAAATCGCTGCTCATCTGTCGCCTGCTGATAGGCCTTTTGCTCGAGTAAAGCGTCCACGACCATGCAGGTATGGGTCCAGACATCACCCTCCGGGTGCCAGTACGGATCCTGCGGTGTATCGGCCAACCGCGACAGTGAAGGTATGGCCTCGAGGCACGCCTTCCTGTCGATGTTTTGGCCAGGCGCTGGGATCAGGCTGTTAAGTTGTCGAATGTCCATGTCACATGTTCTCCCTCAGTAGCCAGAGCGCAACCCAGCCCAATCCATGGAGAGACGGGGGGAGTAAATGTCTGCCCCCTGTGCCAGTAGGTTTGGGATGAATGGTTGCGTAGCGTGGTGTTGATCAACATCCAGAATCGCCTGAACGAAGTCCTGACGAACCCACTTCAGCCGGCCGGTTGTTTCGTTCTCGTCCTCGAGCTTCAAGTACAGGCCTTCCATCAAGGTTGACTTGTCGCATTGGCGCCAAGACCGCTCCAGATCTAGCCCTTCGCGACGCACTGTTGCTTCGAAGGCTGCATGCCAGGTTTCCGATTTGGCTTTCGAAATCCGGACAAGCTCAAGCAGGTCCTTGAGTCTCTTCGGTGCTGGGCCTTCATAAAGAACTGGCACAGACAGAATAGGGCCGTCCTGGAGGAGCTGGCGCCTGGCTGGAGTCGACAGAAAGATGCATTTGGATCGATCCCAAACGTCAAACTCGCAGAAGAAGTGCGGGAGACGGTCGTAGAACACCGAATGTTTCTTGTGCAGCCACTCTCCGTAGAGAACAAATCTGTCCTCCAGTCGCTCGATTAGCCAATCCTCATGGGCGACTGCCCATTGCTTGAAGAGGTTGAACTGCCGCTCCCGGCCGCCGCCAGTGAGGTAGTGACCGCGGGACTGGAGCATTAGCTCGCCGGCGGCCGAGAAGCTAATGCCGGCATTGGCGCCATCCAGCTTCTCTTCTACTACCAGCCACTGGTCGATCAAGGACGCATAGCGGACCTGATCAGCATCGGAATCGCCTTGCTGCAGGCGAGATCCCTCCAGGTGCGGAGTGCGGGGGTACTTCTGAAGCTCAACGTTTTGCGCATAGGCGCAGAAATCCACGTTCATGGGTTTTCTCCTTAGAAATAGGGAAAACCGACGACAGGACTATGGCGAGCTGTATGTGGGAAGCAGCCGCGCAGGTGCGCGGGCAGCCATCAAGCACGATGGACCGTCGTCGGTATCAGGCGAGTTGGCTGGTGCAGGGCACTTCGTTCACCACTGAAAGATAGGGGGATGGAAATAAGGCGCGCATTCAACATCGAGCCTGACCAGCTGTCAAGCTCCTCCAGGACTGCTTACTGGCTGTCTCTTGATTGCAACGTGTCGATCTGCACCTCTGTCGGGAGCAGATTGCCGCCAGAACGGAAAGGGTAGGTGTGATTCTGCTCCTACCTTCCGCGGAAGGGTTGTCCGTTGAAGAGGTAACACGTTTGGCATCTCAGGCCATCGAGCTGTCGAACCAGAGTGAGTAACACCTCAGCACAAAGGAAGATGCGTAATGCTTGGTCAAGTGAAGATGGCAGCTGCCATCATTTTCTCTATGGGTGTCGGTGTCGCGCAGGCTGCTGTCGACCTGGACAAGATCTGTATGCTCAAGGACAAAGGCTACGAGGCGGGGGAGGTTGTAATCCTCTCCGAGGACTTCAAGAAGTATGGTGCCGAGGGCATGGTCTGTAGCACGGTCAATGGGGAGGGCGTGTGGCTGATGCTCGCCGATCGCTCAATCGAAAGCGTGAAGCAGAGCCTGAAACAGGCAGACCAGCAGGCGAATTAGCCGCAGCAAGTGATGATGGCCTAGCCTAAAGGGATAGGTCATCACGAGCCCGAGTTGCAGTTGTGAGTGGCATGCGAGAATGATCACCATCAAGTACAGCTGCAGGTGAGCCGACCCCGCTATGGATGACATAAAAACCGCTGCTAAGCGCCGATTCGAACGTGCTGTTCAAGGTGCGAACTGGCAGGCGCAGGTACAGGGCGATCCCACCAATACGGTTGCTTTCTGGCTCTATTCCGTAAACCCGGTCCAAGGGGCGCGTCTCATCGTGCAGCTTTCCGTTGAAGGCTACCGAGAAGCATGCAGTCCAGCAGGATTTCCTCGTGAGCCAGGTATTACGCCAGCGGACGTGCTCGGTGGCTTTCTCGGCGAGTACGACCTGATCGAGGATCTGCAGTCTCGGCTTGAGAAGCACAAGGAGCTCGCGGCGGCTTTGCTGTACTACGCGAGCTCAACCCAGACATGGGGCATTCTGCCCCCGCTTGGAGATGTGCCGGGAATTCATATGGTGATTAGCGACTGGTCCACTGTATCCAGCGGCCGGGTCTTTCGTCCCTGCGCTAAAATTTCTCCGTCGGTGCTATCCCCGGAAATCCTGGCAGATGTGCTTGGGGATATGATCGATATTCATTTGTTGAAGAATCCAAGCGAGTACCCAGTTCTGCCTAAGTTGTCGAGTACAGGAAGCTGATATAGCATGGGATCTCTTCTCTTTCGTGCATGCGCGCGATAGAGCAATAGCTGTTCGCAGCACTCTGGCCAGCCGGCCTTAACCCACAGGGGCGTCCTCCCTTGTGGGTAGGCGCCTCTCTCAATCGGAGACGCCTAAATGACTTTCTTCCCTCGCGCAATTCTTCTACTGCATCGCCTTCACTGGGTGACTTTCGTTTAACCGAAAATGTCCGCCCATAGGAGGGCTTATGAGCAAGATTTGGGGTCATATGAATGCTGCCGAGCGCCTGGCATCGAAGATCGATTACCTCGCATACAACTATGGTGAAGAGCATCTGCTCACCGTGGCTGCACGCCGGGGCGATCTCGATGCCTTCACCAATGCCGGCGCTTACATCACTCAGGATATGGATATTTCCGTAACGTCCATCATCGACAAGCACCATGCAGAGCAACGCTTCTCCAAAGACCTTCTGTTGGCCGCGTCAGCAATGCGTGAGGTAGGGGCAGACCGCACCGCGGATCTACTCGCCAAGGCGCTTGTTGAGCCGGAGCTGGTCGAAGAGGCAATGCAGGCTCTTCAGCGAGACGCTGAGGGCCTTCAGACGGCTGATGATAGTGATGAAATCCCCTGGGGCGCTCCTAGCGAAAAGGCCCAGGAAGTCGCCATCAGGATGCACTACCGCCTGAAGCGTTCGCGCTAACTCACACAACGGCCGTCCGGCCACACAACCCATGGGGGTGTCCTCCCCTGTGGGAAGGCGCCTCCGATACCTGGAGGCTTAAAATGGCACTTATTCACGTGATGTGGGATTTGGCCCACGACCTGAGAGAGGCCGAAATCGCTATTCTGCCGTCTGCTCTATCGAATCACGGGCAGCAGGCTGCAGCGGACCTATGTGGAAACTTGGCCGCGTCCCTGGACTCAGCGCAGTTTACTGACCAGTTCCTTTGGGACCGTATTGCCTTGGGGGCTGCTCAAATGATCTGCCCTCTGAACGGTGATGGTCTTGGCGCTCTTATTGAGACCGCACTGGACGAAGCTGGCAAGGTCGAGGTGCTGGAGAGCCTGCGAAAGCGGTTCAACGCGATTCGACTGCACCTGGTGATGTCCCAATTCGACGTAGACAACAATGTCGTTCAAGCAGTTATGGCTCACCTGAAGTCAGCGGATGGTGGGTTTAACATTCCTGAGGAGCGATTCTCGAGACTGGACACCATGGTGCAAGAGCGCCTTAGCCAGATTGGTAAGGCGGTTCGAGGTGTAGCGCCTGAGTCCAAGATCAAATACCTGCTTGCTCATGGGGTAAGGCCTGGAGCAATCCTGTCCATCCTTACGGGTAGCAGCTGACCAACACTGAAGCCCCCTTCTCGAGAAGGGGGCTTTTTACTTTCTGGCTAGAGCATTGGCGTCTTACGAATCGCCATGATCTGGCCATCCTGGTTGACGTTGGACTTCCCTTCCAGGTATCCAACCCTCACCAGCTGACTCAGGGCTTGACGCATTTGCACATGAGAGGGTGTTTGGTTCTCTTCGGAACTGCCCCGCCAATCTTCGTCCAGGGCGCCGAAGTCATCTGGAAGGGTGTTGAGATTGCTCTCAATCTCGTCGAGGTTGATGCTGGAGTTAACCTTTGCAAATAGGAACAGCCTGGATTTCGGAGGGAGGTATGTGCCACCCCAAGTAGAAGAGCGCTCCAGATAGTCGAAGCGCTTGCACCATTCGGCCCGACTAGTAGCACGACTGTGCTCTTCATCCTTGCGAAGGTAGGGCTCGTCCATCAGCAGCGTTGCCTTGGTTTCAGGGTCGTACCATGCAGAGAGGTGATCCGCTCCCGGCGGCTGCACAGGCTCGAAGTACTTGGTGCCGTTGAACTCTTGCCGAACCTTCGGGAGACGGTTCTTGAGGTAGTCTGGCCTGAGGCCGGTGGCCTCGATCACCATCAACTCCCGTAAGGCTTGAACAAGCCAGTACCGCGCCATGTAACGATTCGAGGCAATCTCAGAGCAGAACAGCCCACCGTCAAATACCTCGAAACTGGCGATCCTTGCAGCCTTCAGGCGCATTGCTACGACCCCTTCAGCTGTCCAGGGCAGGGGGTACTTTAAAACCTCGGTGCCCTTAGCTGAGTCATCACGCCAGCGACAACGAAGAGTCAGTGCCTTCATCACTTCGGGCAGGGTGCGTTGAGCGTGGGTGAAGTTTGCGAAGCCGGCGTTTTCAGCTGCCAGATTCAAGGCGTCTGTTTGCGTGAGTTGGGATGATGCTTTCCGCAGCTTGGAGGCGGCCGCCTTAAGGGCGGAAATGGAGCGAGGGGTGAAAAAGGAAGTGCGCATTGATCTAGTCCTCAGGGCCAGTGCTCGTCGTCCGCTACCTCGCAGCCCAAAGGGCAAAACATGCTTGAGGGTATACACGCAGCGCACCTAGTGCTTCGCTGTAGCGGACGGCAGGCCCCTGCTCGGACCGTTTTTTATCCTGCCCCAGTGGTTGATTCATGGCAAGTCCCGGCCAGATCGGAATTGATGCGCTAACCGCCCCACCGCGGGTGCCCAATTGCCAGCTTGCAGTTTCCCGATGCATGCAATCATTCCCGGTAACTACTCAGCTGCGCTGCCAATGGCAGGGAAAGGGCAATCGTGTTTGGAACAAAGCGTCACCACAGAAAGTACTTCCTGAATGGCGTCTGGCGAATCCTGATGGCCCTGCTGGCTGTTGTAGCGGTCCTGGCGATTTTCAACCTGATTGGTTTCTGGTCGCAGACCTGGGGCTTGGTGTACTGGGGCGACCCTGACGGTTTTATCCGGTCGGACTCATACCTAGGCCGAGCGCTCGGGCTCTCGGCGTTAGGGTTTTTCCAAGTCGTTCTTTCCCTGATCATTGCTGCTATAGCGGGCTTTGTTCTGGCTCTTCTCTACTGCGCAGTGCTCCGCATCGGCGGAATGAAGGGATAGGGAGGCGAGATGGCCTGCGTCAGCTTCATCCATCCCTATGACCCGAACCGGTCAACGATTCTCGAAGAGCTGGACGCCATGGACTGGCAGTTCAGTCAGTTGGCCCGCCTGCTAACCGAAATTGAAAAAACGCCCGACGCCTACGGAAGAGATATTTCTGTTAGGGAGGCACGTAGACGTTTGGACACCCTATTACAACGCTCTTATAGAGCCAATCAAATCGCCCGTGGCTTACGGGTTCCAAAAGCAAACTGACTGGATAAATTGATCCGAGGGAACAGTATGCGAATCATCCATCGTGGCCATGAACTCAATCAGAAGCAGCTGGATGCAATCCTGCCTGTGCTGCAGGACAGCATGAATGGCCGATACCGCGTGAAGAAGAAGCTGGAAGCCGCAATTGACCAGGCTCTTGAGGCGGCAGGATGCCCTTTGCCGGCCGGGACTGGTGATACGGCACCTATTCTTGCCGCCGAGTTGGCACCTGCCAACTGATACCGGGAGCCTCAGCATGTCCGTGACCCTATGTGACTGCCCCTTCTGTGGCAGCGACCGTATCGGTATCCACTTCAAGAAAGCAGCCAGAAAGTCAGGCTTCCAAGCCATGTGCCTGCAGTGCAGAGTCGGGCAAACGCACACGTTCTATCCATCCATAGAGCGTGCAGCTGAGGCATGGAATACGCGAGCCTTTCCACGGCCTGAGGACCACGGTATTGCCATTCCGGCGGGTGTGGGGGCGAGTGGTGATACATCACAGGATCTTGTGCCCTGTACTGGCATTCCCAAGGGCTGGGGAGTCTATGCCGAAGGGGACCAAATATTCCTCGTGAAGGTGGGAGAGCACGGTGGGGCGTGCTGGACAGTGTCTTACCAAAAGGGCAGCGGTCTGTATGTCGAAGAGGCCGCAGCACAGTTCCTGGAGTGCGTACTCGCTTCCGCGGTGCCGATCGCCGCTACCAGCGGTTCCGTTGCTTAGGATCCAATGAAAAGGCCTGGTAACGTACTCCGTCACCAGGCCTCATGACGTTTCTCAGAAGCGCTGCTCAAGCAAGCTCGCTGGCGCATCTGCGATCATCCTGATCAACTCTTGCGGAATTCCCGACGCAACAGCTTCTTGGCGAGCTTCCTTGACTATCAGGGACGTGAGCGTCGTAGTCACCCCTCCCATCAGAACGGCAGCAACACCGAGGAATTTGGCGGCTGTCAGGAGTAGCGGTTCTATTTCTGAGTTGTCAGCCCCAGTAAGGAGCCGGATCAGAAACGAGCCTCCAAGGAAAACCAGTATCGCAAGTACTGCATGCCTGTAAGCGCTTGCGTGGCGTGCCCTTGCCAGGGCGTAAAGAAACAATGCCCGCTGCTGGCTTTCCGGCAAGCTGTCGATGCTTTCGGGAGTTGGGTAATTCACAGTTCACTCGGTGTATCGAAGAG
Organism: Pseudomonas sp. AU12215; assembly: GCF_001675465.2. NCBI lineage: Bacteria > Pseudomonadati > Pseudomonadota > Gammaproteobacteria > Pseudomonadales > Pseudomonadaceae > Pseudomonas > Pseudomonas sp. AU12215. The sequence goes on along the minus strand of NZ_MACM02000154.1, from coordinate 12,107 downwards.
GGTGAGGGGCCAGTGGAGGCTGTTGCTACACGCTATTGGGAAGGCTGAATGCAGCCCATAGGTAGTCGCGACCCTTGGGTGTGACGCAGTACTCCAGATCGATTAGCCCGAGGTTTTGGCAAATCGTCTTAGACGTTTGGCCTTGGTAGAGGCCGCTGGCGCATTTGAGCACGCCCTGCCTGACAACGTCCCGCTTGCTCATGTCGCCAAAGCTGGCTTGGCCGTAGGCCTTGTCCAGCTCCGAGTCAGAAACGATTTCGACTTCCTGCATCAGAAGATCCTTCGCCCAGGGGAAATGAGGTTCAAGCTTGGCAAACTGGTCGCCGCTGTAGCGACAGGTGCCATTTGGTGTTGGTGGCTCGCGCTTCCTTTGCCATCCGGTATTGGCCACCTGCCACAGACCAGTAGCCAGAGGCGACTTGGGCTGGCTCTCGCTCGAACCAATACCACCGACCGTTGTAATCCTGTCCAAGCCATCCTGCCCAGTGAGGAGCCTCGCTCCAGTTGGGGGCGACTTTGGGATCGACGTCGGTGAGGAATTTACGAACTGTCGCCAGAACGCTGTGTTGCAGCTCGTTCGCCGATGGGGTGTCGTGCCCTACATACTTTGAAGCAAGGTCCACAAACCGGCCATCGTCGACACCAGAGGTGGTAACGTCGAAAGCATCTGCAAGGTCTTTTAGTAGCTCTACAGCTTGGGTACTCATGACAGGCCCTTGAGTCGGCATTGCTGGTGCGCCGAGGAGCAGGCACCAGCTCATCTGATGATGTGCTAATGGTCCCATGGGCCAGGTAATGCGCAACCCAGTATTCGCCCCCAGATCATGCCCCGTTAGGGCTGCAGCCAGAAGTTGAGATGTGGGTACACCTGGCCTGGGCGTCTGTCAGCGCCGCTTGTGCGGCAAAACCCAGCGTGCGCAAGTCCGTTCACGCCGTAATGCCGGCCTGCGCTGAGCATCAACCGGGTAAGCGAACCTTCACCGTTGAAGCACCAGTCCTCGATGATCAACTCTTCCGGTATGCCGGCGGCTTTCCCTGCGGCCCACGACCAGGCTGTGGCTTCCGACTCGGAAACCTGCAGGACAATTTCCCACTCACGAGATCCAGGGGGTATACCTTCCTGCTCCATCTGTTCGAACATTTCTTTGGTGCCTATCTCGACATCGTCGTTCATCAGATGACGGAACCGGGTAGGTACAATCGCGACATGCCCGGCCTCGTGGAGGAGGTTGCAGGCCTTGGCGCCAGCAAGGTGATGCAGTGCACCAGCAACCACCCGCACGTCTTCCAGGAAGCCTGCACCTTCAAGGGAGTCGACCTGAACCAGCTCAATGCCGATGCCACTGAGAAACGCGATCGCCCTGGCTGTGGGGGCAGTCGGCTCTAAATTCCTCGAAGCGTTTGCGCTCATTTCTTCCTCATGATCAAAGGCGTTGCCCAGTCGGCCTTGGCTCTGTTCGTGCGGGGAGCATTGGCTCGATCAGCCCGCTGATGTCCCGATACGACCAGAAATCATACGCGAGGCCATCAAGCTCATCGCTTTCTGCCTGCAAAGGTCCTTCGTCACCGAAAATCGGGGCTTCCGCCTTGATATAGGCACCTTTCAAATGTGGAGCTTCGCGAATGGCCCACCCCTGCTCAAGCAAGGGTTGTCCCGCGGCAGTCCACCGGATGCAAATCTCGATGGTGCCAATCGCGGTTGCAATCCGGCCAATAAGTGTGCCGGTCGCATAGTCATTTCGGGGATCGCCCTCCCACCGGCATTTACTTACCTGGCATTCCACTGACAAGGTGGGAGGGATCAGCTCGGCAGAAGAAGTGAGATCAAGCTGTTCGCTGACTGCAGTGAGAAGAAGTGACATTGTGACATTCCTTGGGGATGCCCCATTGTCTCTTGGCCCCTGGATCTGCAACTGAAAAACAGAGCATTAGCCCGCAAAGGGCGCTGCTGTAGTGGGCGTCGGCCCTTGCCTAGTAGTGCGGAGCTCGGGCAATATTTGAGCTTCTACCGACCCTGAATGATCAGGGAGTGGATTAGCTGGTCACCAGCACTCACCGCGCCACCTGGCGCTCATCAACCCTTGCGGGGCTTTGTCCCTACAAGGGGCAAGCTCCGTCCTCTAGGAGCTTCAAATGTCCAATTCCAACCTGGTCAGTCTCTTCGACATTCTGAACGTTGCCCATGACTTAACCCTTTGCGGTGATGATGTGAGCAACTGGGTGCATGAGTTCGGTTCCGAACCCAGCACCTTCCGACTGGACACTATCGATCGCCTCTACCGCTTCGAAGACCAACTCGTTGCGCTGGACCAAGATGGTGTTTGCTGCGCAGATACCGTCACCGGCGAAACAATCTCGCTGAAGGCGGAACTCAAGCGGCCAGTCACACCAGAAGACGTACTGAAAGCGATGCAGGCAAGTCCGAAACCTGATTGATCACCACTGGAGTGGTGAAACACTTCCAGTCCAACACCCTGCCGGGCCAGCCCGCGGGGTTGGCTCGGTTCAACCTGAGGATGATGAATCATGAGTAAGCCAACGAACGCCGGTATCGTGAATCTCAAGTTCCAGCATGAAAACGGCAAAGGGTGGGCCCAGGTCCCCCACAGTCTGATCTGGGAGCTGGGGATCCAGAACGATATTTCCACCAAGAGCTTTGTCGACGAGCAGCATGTCTACTTGGCTGTCGGCGATGACCTGGATCTGCTGTATGGGCCGATGCGTGATAAGGGGCTGAGCCTGTGGCTTCTTGATGACCCCAATGCCTGCATAAGCTCAATCTGTGCCAAGCAGCAGTACTCTCCCGCATTCTTGCCGAAGCCACAGCACACCGTGGATCTGGCAGTAAGCGTGGAGTTTGAGGTTAGAGATGGAAGTGGGTCCACACGGACCGTCCAGGACAGCTTTAACTGGAACATCCCCTCTGACAGCTGCCGCCTGGCCGTGGCTGAGCGGATCGAGGATGAGGTTAGCCGGCAATCCAGGTTTGGATGGCTCCAAGGCAAAACCCTCAAGAGTACACGCGTCACCAACTCGACCCGCTACATGCAGGATGGCCGCTACCTGGAGTTCCCGGTAGTAGCTGTGCCCTGATCTAGTTCAAGAAGGGGCCACCCCTTCAATCAACCCCCTGCCGGGACTCCATCCCGCAGGGTGGAGCTCGGCATAGACACTGAGGATCTCTCAATGACCAATGCTGCAGCTGCAACTATCGAAGCACTCGTTATCACAACCTTGGCCGGCCTCGAGCTTCATCTGAAGCCTGTACCCATGGCTATCCAGCCGAGCGACTCCCCCGAAAACTGGCTTAAGTTCCAAGGGGCGCATATTGCTGGTGGCAGTCTGGACGAAGCCGTGCAGAACAAAGTGCAAGCCTTCATGCGGCGTCACAAAACCGAAGCGCTGTTCGACGGCGAGAGAAATCTCACGCTCGCCGGCAGCGGTTTGGCGATCTGCTACCCCGATATGTTCCACGTTGAAGGGGAGGGTGTCACCGGGACGTCTGAAAATGTTTCCAGCGAAACGCCAATGTCCCACGTAATCAAGCTTGATGGGGAGTTCCTCATCAAGGGCGATGAGGTGTCGATCCGAGTGTTCTGGTTCAATCTGAATGGTCGCAACTTCAGCGATCGTCGGCAGCCTTTCAATCCTGATCTCACCTACGAGAATTATCTTCAGATGGTCGAGCACGACTGGAAGTGTGATCTAAAGGCTGGGGGAGTATTAACCCTCCACCAGGTGGGCTCGGCAGAAGTGCTGGAGACCCACACTATTCAGCGCTAAAAAACGAACCCCGGCTCTTGGTTATCCAAGGCCGGGGTTTTGTTTTTGGGAGTGCAGCGCTTGGGAACGCCTAGGGCTCGGCGGCTACGGTAACGGTGCGGGAGCGCTTCTCACGTTGCGTTCTGCCACCAGGCGGTCCCAAAAGCCGTTGACCTTCTCCTCGTGCCACTCTGGCGGAGCATCAGCGTTTAGGTCACCCCCCTTGGCGACAAACCAGTCTGCATAGGCCCAGCCAGCTGCATATCTGTCAGTGCAGTCGTCTGGTACAGGCAAAGTCAAAAACCTTGTGCCGGGACTCGCAGAGGAGGTGATCTTCTCAGCTGATGAGGTTGTGCCGGTCATGATCCAAATCCTGTACTGGGGGAATCAAATGCAATTTCGCATGTTTACGATACATGCAAGCAGGATTGATTTTTGCACCTTTGATCGGTGAGCGTGAGTGGATAACTGCCCCTGTTATGGGGTCGATTACGATGCTGCTCTCATTCGAACACCCTAATAATCGCTGGGTAAATGTCCGTTTACTTGTGAGGGTGGAAGCGATGCAGAGAGCCATGGTTCTGAAAGACGCTGCTGAAGAGGGCGGTGGTGGCCGAATCGATTTGCGTGCGCAGCCTTGGAAGGCCCTTTCAGTGCGGCAGCCCTGGGCGGCGATGATCATCTACCTGAACAAAGATATCGAGAATCGGACACGGCATACGAAGTTCCGCGGCCGATTTCTCATCCATGCGTCGCAAACGATGACGAGGAATTATTGGCTGGAAGCCATCCACTTTGCGCATAACGCGTGTGGTGTCCCGGTCGATAAGCTCAAATCCATCTGTGATTATGATCGTCTCCAGCTTGGAGGCTTTATCGGCTCTGTCGAGCTTGTAGACTCGCTCGACGCAAGTGAATCTCCCTGGTACATGGGCGAAAAGGGTTTCTTGCTTCGCGACCCGAAACCAGTCCCCTTCGTTCGATACTCAGGAAAGCTCGGCTTCTTCGATGTGCCCCAGGAACTCTTCCCGAAAGGCCTCTGAAACCCCGGTACCAGCAGGAAAAAGTAAAACCCCGGCTTGCGGCCGGGGTTTCTCTTTGTTCGATGAGATTGCGCCAGCAGTCAGCTCAGCCAGGCCGTCTTGATCAAGCTGATGAGCACCTTGGCATTGGCTGCCATGTGCAGGGCTACTGGCAGAAGGAGGCCTCCACTGGCAATTCGCGCCAGGCCGAGTACCACGCCCACGAAGAAGATAGCCACGAAGCTTGAGGTGTTTTCGTAGTTGAAGTGGGTGACAGAGAAAATGCCGGCGGATGCAAAAATCGCCAGCATGGCAGCTCTGGTGCTTCTCTCCATGTTTGGAGCCCGGAGCAGGAATCCGCGAAAGATCAGTTCCTCCATCAAGGGGGCCAGTATCACGCTCCCTATGAAGACCGGTAGGAGCATACCTGTCGAAACAAAAACCTGATCTCGCGCCATGGATGTCTCGGCTCCCTCGCCAAGAGTGCTCTTGAGGGCGACGCCCAAATAGTCGATCACTACCAGGGCTAGAACGCCCACCAAGAAGTGATTGCTCTTGAACGTGCCAAGGCGTGGCATCCCTCCCAATGTGCGCTCCAGCGCAAGCCAGGCGCCAACTGCGGCCATCAACGTCAAAGACTGCGAGGTGATCTGAAGCATGCGGATGCTCCAGTCGCTGAACATGCCCACTAAGAAATGGGAGATCAGGTTGAAGAACCACAGCAGAGATAGCCCAGTGAGGACCACGATCACATGGAAGCTGATGCTGTCCCTTTGGACATTGGCGGTGGAGAGCATGACGGTCCTTGAGGTTTGCGAAGGGTGGGCGTCGTTGGCCGCGATTGTTCGGCTTGAGCCAACGTTCTCAAGCGTCACATGTGGCCGTCAAACTGCAAGGGCCTACATAGGAGCGGGCGCCGCCCTCTGCGGCTATTCGACTGCTCTGGATCGACGTTGAATGTCCTTCACTATTTCGAGGCGAGGGTCATCGACCCTCTGCAGCTGGGCAAGTGCCACCATGGAGAACCGGACGGTTATTCTCCAGGGGCTGTCGCTTACCTCGAACTGTTCAATGATCTGGAAACGGCCGGAAACGACGCCAGTGTCGAGGTGCAGCTGTTCTTGGGAGAGGCTTGCCACCACGTCTATCAATGCTTCGAACTCTTCTTCAGAGCCTGGGAAAAGTACGTACGTGTTCATCGCCTTGATCGGCTCCAAGAAATAGCGGCCGAAGCCGCTAAAGGTCGGATCATACAGTGCTGAGTGGGAGAGGGTCCGTCATCGCTGGTCGGATTTTAGTGACCTCGCAACGTCACTCTGTCGATCGGACAGCCTCTCTAACAATTGTTCCGACAGGCAGGCTAAATGTCCGCTTGGCCGCTTGAATGCGAGGCTTATCATCGCAAGTATCCAGCACTCCAGGATAAGCAGATGAGTAACGCTGCAGAACCTGTTCTCGCTCCTCAGGAGTCAACCAGCAAGCCAACAATTGAGTGTCCCAGTCACTCATGCAGTAGCTGGTGAGATCCTGGCGCTCAATCTCAGCGAAGAACTCGGTCTCGGCCGACGTCTCCCCGCTTGGGGTGTAGAGCCAGAGCTGTCCATGTTGAAGTCCTTCCAGCTTTCCTTCAATTCCAATGAGTGCATCAAGCCCTTGGCCACGAACACCAGGGGTGAGCCCTCCCGCAAACCAGTAGCTCTCCGTTTCGCTACTTTCCTCTTTGCCCTTGGCTACCTTGGCATCAAGCGAAAGGGTTCCGTGGCTGGTGCCCCAGCTGTACGGTGAAACGTTGGGCCTCAGCGGATCCGCAGCGGCTTCCAGGGCAAATTTCTTCGTCCACAGGCTCAGATTCAGGCTTGAACCAATCATCCGACGATCTGCCACGTGAACCAATCGGCTCACCTGATGATTGGGGTGTGCGTAGCGGGAAAGTTCTTTCCGTTTAAAGTCTTCTTTGAAAGCCCCGTCCTCAAGCAGCGAGTAGATAGCATCGCTCGCGAGATAGTCGCTTACGCAGATGGCTCGGATGTTCTCGCGCGAGCCCTGCTTGTGGTGCACCAGGCCGATCGGCAGTGCTAGTCCGATATGAGGGACGCTGCCGTGCGACCCTTTGGCTTGCCTGCGCTTAATCAGGTATTCCTCTGCAAATTCACGCACACGCTGTTCGTTCGAGGCGAGATCACGGAGGAAGAAAAATCCCTTCTCGCAGGCCAGGAACAGGTCCTGCTTCTGCTTGTGGCTGGAGAACCCGCTATAGGTCGAAAGCCAGGGTGCCTCATTGCATGAGGAGACGATCTCATGCTCCGCCGCATCGAAAGCCGGGAGGCGCTCCCAGGATCGGCTCATCTCAGTGACAGTCCGTTTGCCCAGGCGCAGCACAATACGGTGCAGCCAGACATGGGGTGTTAAGCGGTCATCACGTTCCTCGGCTTTTGGCTCGACGTAAGCGACCAGGCGAGCGCGGCCGGTGACACACAGGCGGACAAGTGCGTACCCCTCTGCATCGAGATAGGCATTGATTCGCTCGAGCTGGGTAGCCTTGCCATGCTCGAGGAGGTAGACGACATCCAGCACTTCATTCCAGTCCGAAGACCCTTCGTCTCCCAGCGACGGGAGTGCTTTGCCGCGGTTGGCCGATCGCCACAGCCGAATAGCGTGATTGAGCGTCTCCGGTGCGCTCTCAGCTGCGCAGATACCATTGCTAACGATGGCTTGCAGCATGCGTTCGCGAGCAGGTTTTTCCGCTTCACGCTCCGCGTTCAGCCAGGCCAAGGCACGTTTAAAGAGACGGAGGTAGGCGACATTCTCGATCCGAGAGAACCGATCGTGAATGTAGAAGTGGAGCTGCTCCGGCTCTATAGCATCAAGCACCAGGTAGGGGACAGGCAGCGAGTTATCGAAGCCCTCGTTACTGCGACGGTAACCGCGAGGATAGGCCTTCACCTTGCGGGCTTTTTTGTTGATCGTCACGTCCAGTTCGACAGCCGTACCCTTGTCTCCCTTGAAGGCAATCAGAACCCCTGACTCGCCTTCGTACTGGGCAGAAAACTGGACTCCACCAGGGCAAGCACCTTCGTTTGAGACGATATCCTTCCATACCCCAAAGACGCGGGCGCCACTGGTGAGATAGCGGTTTCGGCTGCGCAGCCAGTCCATGACAGGAGCGGGGCGGTCGGCGCCGGCAAGCAGGGTGGCTTCATCGTCGTCAGAGATGAAGCGCATGTGCTTCTCTTGGAAGTCCATCGACACGAAGTTCAGACTCTCACCGCCGGCGTAGAAGTTACCGAAAAGCTTCTCGCGATGGTCGAGGCCGCAAAGCAGGATCAGCAGGCGCTTGTAATGAAGCGCATGCCGTTCATGCTGAGTGAGGGAGGACGTGTACCGGAGGCTCTCGAAGGTGATTGCAGAGCCATCTACGCCTCGAAAAATCTTGTCGGTCTCATCCTTGGTGGGGAAGAGGCGTGCAGCCTCAAGGTGGCTCTCTACCGGCGAGCTGACGTAGAAGATGTTCTCGCCATCGCGAACCAGAAGGAACACCTTCTTGTTTTCCATGTTCTCCAGAGCGCTTTCCAGCGGGGAGGCGTCTTTGTAGGACACATGGCGGCGGGTGGCTGCCATGCAGAGCACACAGCGAGGAGCCAGGAACACTTGGTCGACGAGGGCAGGTTCCTTGCCGAGCAAGGAGAGGAAGCGGTTAATCGAGTTGTGATCGGTGCTGTCGTTGACGTCGAGGAACACTGCCAACTCTTCTGTCATGACCAGCTTTCGCTGGACGATGGTAAGAGGTTGGTCCTCGGAAGCGCTTCTGCCGCTTGCAACGCGGTGAACGTACACATCCTTCCCAAGATAAAGATCCAGGGACTGGAGGCCATCGCTGATCCGCTTGACCTGTTCCTGCATTTCCCTAGCGCGAGCCATGGGAATCTCGACCTGTTCGGTGTAGTAGGGCGCCATCGCAGAAAATGCGGCTGAAAGCTTCTGTGTTGCTTTCTTCAGCCATTCGGCCTTGATGCTGACAATGTCTCTCTGGTGGTCTGCCTGGCCACGAAGTTGGATCATGCTCGCTTCGGTGACGCCGCGCGCGATAGCTGTGCCCAGGGTGAGTGGCGGGAGCCCGTCGGTCAAAGCGGGGAGGGTAGTTGGTTCGTCTTCGCCACGCTCTTTCCTGCGCTCAGCCAGGCCTTCTGAAATGATCTGAGCTAGGCGGGCTGGGTTGGTTTGCACATCCTGGATATCGGCCTGCATCTCATTGATTCGAGACATGGCCTCCTGCTGCTCCTGGGCACGTTTAGCTTGCGCCTCTTCGACGCTTACTTGCTCGAAGCTTCCCAGGAAGTCTTTCAGAAGGAAGGCGTGCGTAGTGAGCTCCCAGCCCTTGTGCTTGACCTTGCGCTTGTCCTGATGGCCGTAGTGGCGTGGATGTGCGCGAAGCTTGATGGTGTGCGGGAGGTTGTCGACATAGGCGACATCCGAGATCGCCAAGATTTCACCGAGTGGGATCAGTTCATCAGGCAGATCTACAGTTGCCCGGACGTACTGCCCGGCATCGATGGTCTGAACGCGGTTGATCCGTTCGAACTTCGGCTCTTCGTGTTCGTCGGCGAGAATCAGGTCGGACATGTGGGCCTCAATCTTTGGCGGCGCTTGTTCAGATCCTGCCCTGTGGGCAAGAGATGCATTCAGGCTCTCACGGGACTCCCATTTTGCAAGTGGCCAAGTCACCGCTGCGAGTACCTGTAGGCGATCGATATAAGGAGCATGCTGGCTGAGCCCAAACATGCAATTTTGGGGACCTGAACGCAGGCTGCAGCTCTACTTAGCGGGTTTCTCCAGGGATTTCAGGAGGGTATGAACGATTGCATTGGCGCTGCTCATCTCCAGCCAAATGAGTGCGTCCAATTCAGACGGCCTAACGCCGAGCCCATGGCTGAACTGGATGAACTGCTCCTCAAGAGCTAGATAGTGGCGTTCCACGGTGAGGCCAGGGCTGAAGAACCGCCCTAGCTGTCCAGCTCGCAGCACATGGATGTCGAGGATGGCCACGTCGTCGGCGTCGAGCCAGTTGCGGGCAATCCAGGATGCTGTCTTGTAGCCGATCCCTGGTAGCTCGAGCAGCCAGTTTCGAAGTGCCTTTCCGCTTGAGCAGGGTGGCCCCTCCACGTCTGCAGCTGACAAAGCAGCGGACAGGTATCTCGCCTTCTGGGCAGCGAATCTGTAGCGCACCTGCCGGCCATCCACCTGCAGGGGCTCTTTCAGCCAGTTCTGCAGCGTCTGCTCATCAGGTGGCATGCCATGAAACGCACCTTTCTGCCTGACATGATGAAACGCAGCGACGCCAATTCTGGCGGGGATTCCGTGCCCACCAAGTAGGCAGGCGCCAATTTCCTCTTTGAGGGTGGCCCCAAGCTTGTAGTTGACAGTGATGCCCAAGATACGACGGCATAGGATCTGATAGGCCCAATAGGCGGGAGAGGGGAACCCTTCCACTGGGCCCCATAAAACACCTGGCACAACCTCTTCAGTTGCGCCGGGTAGATCGATTGATATGGTCACCTTATCCAGGAGCACAGCCGCTGATTGTCTGGAAGGTGCACCTGTGGGTTCGTGACTAAGGAAAATGTTGTCTTCAGACATACGGGCTCAGAGTCGAGTGAGGTGCGAGCCTCTATTCAACACTCTGAGCCGGTATAACGGACGATCGGTTGAGCCCCCAGACAGGGCTTATTGGCTGGCTAATTCGCCAGCCCTGTACGTCAATGTGAAACTGTGCCCCTGACAACCGCAGGCACGCTCTCGATCGTGCGAATAACCATCCTGCCCGCCTGGGTAGGCTGGTCGTTCACCGGCGTGACGACCACAGTCACCACGGCCGCAACCGACCATGCTCCTTCTAGATCCTTTGCCCGGTAGGACACTGAGGTGGTGCCATTCCAGTCCAGTGCCGGCGTAAACAGAAGGCGGTCGCCCTGGATCGATGCTGAGCCGCTAGCGGCTGGAGGAGAAGTGACCATTTCAAAGACGAATGTCTGGAGGCTATCAATGTCAGTGGCTTTCAGCGTCACCGCTCCAAGTGTGTCCTCAGGCATGGTAAGCGTCAGCGATTCCGCAGCTGGTGGGTCATTCACTGGTGTGACTGTAATTGTGATCGTTGCTGGCCCTGACCAGGCTCCAGCATCATCCTTAGCTCGGTAAACAATGGTCGTAGTCCCAAACCAGTCTACTGGTGGCGTGTAAGTCAGAAGGGAGCCCGACACGGATGCGAAGCCCGACGCTGGTTGTTCGACGATTTCAAATGTGAAAATCGAGCTGTCCACATCAGCCGCGGTCAAGGTGAGCTTTCCTACTGAGTCCTCTGCAAGAATGAGCGAGCGAGGAGACACGTCTGGTGGGTCATTCACAGGTCGAACTGTAATGGTGACTACAGCTGGTGCGGACCATGCACCACTTGTGTCTTGAGCTCGATAGGTGAGAGAGGTGCTGCCGTTCCAGTTTGCTGCAGGTGTAAAAGTCAGGGTCGCCCCAGAAATTACCGCAGATCCATGCGAAACATTTGGGGATGTGACGATTTGGAAAACAACAGGCACAGGTGAGTCGACATCAGTAGCAGAAAGGGTGATTGATCCGGAAGTATCTTCGTCAATCGACAGAGTTTTTGCTTGAGACACGGGCGCATCATTTACTGGTGTGACGGTCACCGTTATGGTCGCAATATTCGAATCCGCACCGTCTGAGTCTGTTGCTTTGTATGTGAGCGTGGTCGTCCCATTCCAGTTTGTGGCCGGCGTAAATGTAAGAGTCTTCCCTGAGACATAAGCAGTCCCGTGAGCAGGGTTAGAGGAGATGATCGTAAAAGTGTGAGTGTCTCCTGCGTCTGGATCAGCAGCCGAAAGCTGTATTGACGTGGGAGTGTCCTCAGGTGTTGTGAGGGATGTGCTAGATACCGTTGGTGCAGTATTCAAGTCAACGACGCAGAGTTCATAGGCGTCAACGCTATAACCTTGTCCGCTGAATTTTGTTCTGTAGCTACCGCGCTGATAAGTCGTTCCGGCATAGCTGACGGTGCTTGCGCTTGAGTTGCTAAAGACGTTGTTGTTCAGCGTCCAAACCCACTTTTTGTTGCCACTGCTGTAGTAAACGGCGGTACCGCCTTGGCTCATGTTGCCACTGTAGTAACAGGTGGAGCCTGCCCCCATTGCTATTGGTGAGCATAGCGTTCCTAAAGTAAGTACTACAGCAGCGGCCGCTGCCCGCTGCCCGCTGCCCGCTGCCCGCTGCCCGCTGCCCGCATTATACGTGAACAATTATACGTGAAAATACCTTGTA
>NZ_MACM02000153.1:0-126744 GCF_001675465.2 Pseudomonas sp. AU12215 | reverse complement strand
CACCACTCCCAACCTCTAATCTCTGCAAGTACTTGATTTTCAAGTTCTTTCAGCGCTTCGCCGCTGGGAGTGGTGCGCATTATAGGGAGTTTAAATTGGTCGTCAACGACTAATTTAAACTTTCTTCACTCAGCGACCAGGGAAACACGAGCGAAGGCCTTCTTGCCGGCCTGCAGCACGTGAGTAGCGCCGACTTTGAAGACAAAGCTGCGATCCACCACGTCGCCATCCACACGCACGCCACCAGAAGACAGCAGGTCGCGAGCGACTGCAGAGTTCTTCACCAGCCCTGCCTTATTAAGGACGGCACCGATGGGCAGGTCTTCTGCCGCCGCCACTTCCACTTCCGGCAGATCTTCCGGCAACTCGCCTTCCTTAAGACGGTTACCAGCGGACTTGTGCGCCGAAGCAGCAGCTTCTTCGCCATGGAAGCGAGCGACGATCTCTTCGGCCAGCTTGATCTTGATGTCACGCGGGTTGGCGCCAGCCTCTACATCCTTGCGGAAACCATCGATCTCCTCCATGGAGCGGAAGCTGAGCAGCTCGAAGTAACGCCACATCAAGGTGTCAGGAATGGAGACCAGCTTGCTGTACATGACACCCGGCGCTTCCTGGATACCGATGTAGTTGCCCAGGGACTTGGACATCTTCTTCACGCCATCCAGACCTTCAAGCAGCGGCATGGTCAGGATGCACTGCGGCTCCTGCTCATAGGCACGCTGGAGCTCGCGCCCCATCAGCAGGTTGAATTTCTGATCGGTGCCGCCGAGCTCGACGTCCGCCCGCAGCGCTACCGAGTCGTAGCCCTGAACCAGCGGGTAAAGGAACTCGTGAATGGCGATGGACTGGTTGCTGGCATAGCGTTTGCTAAAGTCATCGCGTTCCAGCATACGAGCAACGGTGTACTGGGAAGCCAGACGAATGAAATCAGCGGGGGAAAGCTGGTCCATCCAGGTGGAATTGAACGCCACCTCGGTCTTCGCGGGGTCGAGAATCTTGAAGACCTGGGCTTTGTACGTCTCGGCGTTGTCGAGAACCTGCTCGCGAGTGAGGGGTGGACGGGTAACACTCTTACCGCTCGGGTCACCGATCATCCCAGTGAAGTCGCCGATCAGGAAGATCACCTGATGGCCCAGCTCCTGGAATTGGCGCAGCTTATTAATAAGGACGGTATGCCCCAGGTGCAGGTCAGGAGCGGTCGGGTCGAAGCCGGCCTTGATACGCAGGGGCTGGCCGCGCTTGAGCTTTTCGATCAGCTCGGCCTCCACGAGAATTTCGTCTGCTCCGCGCTTGATCAGCGCCAGCTGCTCTTCGACCGACTTCATTGCAGTTTCCTGTACGTTGCGAATTGCGAAAGGGAACCAACGATACAAGAACAGGCACTAAAAACAAGTTTTGCCCAGCGCCAGAGGACAGGACGTCAGAAGCCCGACATCAGGGTTGCTTCAGAGGGAATTTGGTTATATTTTAGGCAGTTATTTCACATTCCAAAAACACCACTCACGCCATGACGCAATCCGATCAGAAAGCGCCGTACTACCCGAAGAGCCATCTGCTGGCCGCAAGCGGTGTAGCAGCGCTCCTCAGCCTGGCTCTGCTGGTGTTCCCCTCGGCCGAGGTCGAGGCGAAGAAGACCACGCTCAATCTCGAGCTGGAAAACGGCACCGAGCAGATTCTCCAGGAAAAAGACGACCTTCGACCCGCTCCGGTCACGGAAGACGGCAGCTCCTCCCCTTTCGCGCAGATAGAAGGGCAGCCCGACAACCAGAACAGCGCCGGAAAAGACGCAGAAAAGAAGAACGATCTCGCCGATTCGAACCAGCAACCCTCCCCCTCCGCTTCCGCAGAACCTGCGTGGAAAAGCGTGACCGTGGGCAAGGGCGACACTCTTTCCAACGTGTTCGCGAAGGCCGGCCTGCCGGCGAACGCCGTGCACGACATGCTTGCCGCCAACAAGGACGCCAAGCAGTTCACCCGTCTTGATGTCGGCCAGGACGTGGACTTCCTTATCGATTCCAAGGGCGAGTTGCAGGGCCTCAAGGTCAAGCGCAGCGATCTGGAGACCATCAGCCTGGCGAAGTCTGCCAAGGGCTATGACTTCAAGCGCGACCTGGTCAAACCTTCAGTCCACGCCAACTATGCCCACGGCCGCATCGACAGCTCGCTGTTCGTCGCAGGCCGCAACGCTGGGCTGTCTCACGACCTGATCATGTCGATGGCCAACGTCCTGGGCTACGACATCGACTTCGCCCAGGATATTCGCCAGGGTGACGAGTTCGACGTGATCTACGAATCCCAGCAGGTGAAGGGCAAGCAGGTCGGCACCGGCAGTATCCTCGCGGTGCGCTTCGTCAACCGCGGCAAGGAATACACCGCGGTGCGCTACACCAACAAGCAGGGCAACACCAGCTACCTGCGCGCGGATGGCAGCAGCATGCGCAAGGCGTTCATCCGCACCCCGGTGGACTTCGCCCGTATCAGTTCGCGCTTCTCTATTGGGCGCTTCCATCCCATCCTGAACAAGATTCGAGCACACAAGGGCGTGGACTACGCAGCGCCGATCGGCACCCCGATCAAGGCGACCGGCGACGGCAAGATCCTCGAAGCCGGCCGCAAGGGTGGCTACGGTAACGCCGTGGTGATCCAGCACGGCCAGCGCTATCGCACCGTTTACGGCCACATGAGCCGCTTCGCCAAGGGCATCCGCTCCGGCGTGGCAGTGAAGCAGGGCCAGATTATCGGTTACGTCGGCATGACCGGGCTGGCCACCGGCCCGCACCTGCATTACGAGTTCCAGGTCAACGGCCAGCACGTCGATCCGCTGAGTGCCAAGCTGCCGACCGCCGACCCGCTGACCGGTCCGGAGCGCAAGCGCTTCATGGCTCAGGCGCAACCGCTGATCGCGCGCATGGACCAGGAGAAGGCAACCTTCCTGGCCCTGAACAAGCGCTGATCGATGCCGCTCTATCTGGGGGTAATGTCCGGGACCAGTCTCGATGGACTGGACATCGCCCTGATCGAGCAAGGCGAGCAGACCACTCTGCTCGCCTCCCACTACCTTCCCATGCCTGCGGCGCTGCGTGCCGATCTCCTGGCACTCTGCTCTCCCGGCCCTGACGAAATCGCCCGCAGCGCTCTCGCGGAAAACCGCTGGGTGCGTCTCGCCGCACAAGGCATCAACGACCTCCTGGCTCGCGAGAATCTGGCCGCAAGCGCCGTTCGCGCGATTGGCAGCCACGGCCAGACCATTCGCCATGAACCGCACCTGGGCTTCACCGTGCAGATCGGCAACCCGGCGCTGCTCGCCGAGCTGAGCGGCATCGATGTGGTGGCCGACTTCCGTCGTCGTGACGTCGCCGCCGGCGGCCAGGGCGCACCGCTGGTGCCCGCTTTCCACCGCGCGCTGTTCGGCAGCGATGGCCGCGAGTGCGCCATCCTCAACGTGGGCGGCTTCAGCAACGTTTCGCTGCTGAGCCCCGGCGAACCGGTTCGCGGATTCGATTGCGGCCCCGGCAACGTGCTGCTGGATGCCTGGATTCAGGAGCAGCGCGGCGAAGCCTATGACCGTGACGGCGCCTGGGCTGCCAGCGGCAGCATCGATCAGGCGCTACTGCAGAAGATGCTGTCCGATGAGTTCTTTGCCGCGAAAGGCCCGAAGAGCACCGGACGCGAACGCTTCAACCTGAATTGGCTGAACGCGGTCCTGGCCAAGCACGACCCGGTCAAGGACGAAGATGTACAGGCGACCCTGCTGGAGCTGACCGCGCAAAGCATCGCCGCAGCGCTGCTGGAAGCGCAGCCCGGCTGCGAGGAAGTAGTGGTTTGCGGCGGGGGCGCCTTCAACGTCACGTTGATGCAGCGTCTGGCCGCCCATATGCCCGGCGCCAGCGTGATCAGCAGCATCGACCGCGGCGTGCCGCCAGAGTGGATGGAGGCCATGGCGTTCGCCTGGCTGGCCCACCGCTTCCTGGAGCGTGAGCCTGGCAACTGCCCGGAAGTCACGGCCGCACAAGGTCCTCGAATCCTAGGCGCGCTCTACCCCGCCTGAACCCATCCACAAACAAAAACGCCGCGCATCGGCGCGGCGTTTTCGCTTTTACGGCATCAGATCGAGAAGGACTGACCGCAGCCGCAGGTGGTCGCTGCGTTCGGGTTCTTGATGACGAACCGCGAACCTTCGAGACCTTCCTGGTAGTCCACTTCCGCACCGGCGAGATACTGGAAGCTCATCGGATCGACCACGAGGTTGACGCCGTCGCGCTCGACGATGGTGTCGTCCTCCGCGGTGTCTTCATCGAAGGTGAACCCGTACTGGAAGCCCGAACAGCCACCGCCCGTGACGAAAACCCGCAGCTTGAGGCGCGGATTGCCTTCTTCGTCGATCAGGTTCTTCACCTTGTTCGCAGCGCCTTGCGAGAACATCAGCGGAGTGGGGGTGAAGGTTTCGATGGTCATGGTGACAACTCTCCCGGCCGAAGCCGTACGTTACAACATTGCGGACTATTATCCGCTTACCCCAGAAAAACGGTCAACTAATCCGACTCATCCATTGGTCCAGATCAATCGACCGCCTTCCAGGGCAATCTTTCCTTACGGCAGCAGCGCGACGTTGGACAGGCCCAGGTGCTCGTCCAGACCGAAGAGGATGTTCATGTTCTGGATCGCCTGGCCGGACGCGCCCTTCACCAGGTTGTCGATGACCGACAGGATCACCACCAGGTCGCCGCCCTGGGGACGGTGCACCGCGATGCGGCAGACGTTGGCGCCACGCACGCTGCGGGTTTCCGGATGGCTGCCGGCGGGCATCACGTCGACGAACGGCTCATTGGCGTAACGCTCTTCATAGAGCTTCTGCAGATCGACACCACGGTCAGCGACGCGTGCGTAAAGCGTCGCATGGATGCCGCGGATCATCGGGGTCAGGTGCGGCACGAAGGTCAGGCCGACATCGCCCTTGGCCGCGCGACGCAGGCCCTGGCTGATTTCCGGCAAGTGCCGGTGACCTTTCACCGAGTACGCCATCATGCTTTCGCCGGCCTCGCAGAACAGCGAGCCGACCTTGGCGCCACGACCGGCGCCGCTGACACCGGACTTGCAGTCGGCGATCAGCTGGCTGGCGTCGGCCAGGCCGTTCTCCAGCAGCGGAATGAAGCCGAGTTGAGTGGCAGTCGGGTAGCAGCCGGGAACGGCGATCAGGCGTGCGGACTTGATGGCCTCACGATTCACTTCCGGCAAGCCGTAGACGGCCTCGGGCAGCAGCTCCGGCGCGCCGTGCGGCTGGCCGTACCACTTGGCCCACTCCTCGGCGTCCTGCAGGCGGAAGTCCGCGGACAGGTCGATCACCCGGGTACCGGTGGCCAGCAGTTCGCCGGCCAGCGCGTGGGCCACGCCATGGGGAGTAGCGAAGAACACCACGTCGCACTCGCCCAGACGTTTCACGTCCGGCACGCTGAAGGCCAGGCCGTCGTAGTGGCCTCGCAGGTTCGGGTACATGTCGGCGACTTTCACGCCCTCCTCGGAGCGCGAGGTGATCACCTCGACGCGCGCCTGGGGATGCTGTGCCAGCAGGCGCAGCAGTTCCACGCCCGTATAACCCGTACCGCCTACGATACCGACCTTGATCATCTGCCTGTCACTCCACCTATGGGGCCAAATTCAGGGGCAGTCATGATATGAGCCACCGCCCCCGCTGAACAGAGCGAATCCGCCTGAATTGAGGGTACGCGGCGCAAGAGTTTCCGCTTTCCGATCAGGGGCCTGATCGGCGCCTGGCGATACCGATTACCGCAGTCGAACGAACTTTCCCACACTGCAGCCGCCACAGGGATGACGGCATTGCACGGCGCCACTACTATCGGCTCAACCGTGATCCGAGGACGTCCCGATGCTTTACCTGTGGTTGAAAGCCTTTCACATCATTGCCGTAGTCTGCTGGTTCGCCGGCCTCTTCTATCTCCCGCGCCTGTTCGTCTACCACGCCATGAGCGAGGACGCCGCCAGCCGCGAACGCTTCTGCGTCATGGAGCGCAAGCTGTACCGCGGCATCATGGGCCCGTCGATGATCCTCACCATCGTCCTCGGTGCCTGGATGCTCTATCTCAACCCCGCCTGGCTGACCCAGGGCTGGATGCACGCCAAGCTCACGCTGGTGGTGCTGCTGATCGGCTACCACCACGCCTGCGGCGCCATGCTCAAGCGCTTCGCGCGTGGCGAGAACGGGCGCAGCCATGTGTTCTACCGCTGGTTCAACGAAGTGCCGGTACTGTTCCTGATCGCCATCGTGATCCTGGTGGTCGTCAAACCCTTCTGATCCCGACAAGGAGACTGTCATGTCCCTGCCCGCCCTGCTCGACCGCCGCCTGCGCATTCCCCTGGTGGCGGCACCGATGTTCCTGGTCTCCACCCCGCAACTGGTGCTGGCGTGCTGCAAGAGCGGCATCGTCGGCAGTTTCCCCGCACTGAACCAGCGCGAGAGCAGCGGTTTCAAGGCCTGGCTGGAAGAGATCGAAGCCGGGCTGGCAGCCGACCCGCAGGCAGCGCCCTATGCGGTCAACCTGATCGTCCACAACACCAATCCGCGCCTGCAGGCCGACCTGAAACTGTGCGTCGAGCACAAGGTGCCCATCGTGATCACCAGCCTGGGCGCGGTGCGCGAGGTGGTCGACGCCGTGCACAGCTATGGCGGCCTGGTGTTCCATGACGTCACCACCCGTCGCCACGCCGAGAAGGCGGCGGAAGCTGGGGTCGACGGCTTGATCGCGGTGGCCGCAGGCGCCGGCGGCCATGCCGGTACCTGGAGCCCCTTCGCGCTGGTCGCGGAGATTCGCCAGTTCTTCGACAAGACCCTGCTGCTGGCCGGCTGCATCAACCATGGCCACGAGATCCTTGCCGCCCAGGTGCTGGGCGCCGACCTCGCCTACCTCGGCACCCGCTTCATCGCCACCCGCGAAAGCGCGGCCTCGGAGGCCTACAAGCACATGCTGCTCGACGCCCGCGCCGCCGATATCATCCACACCCCTGCCGTTTCCGGCGTACCGGCCAGCTTCATGCGCCAGAGTCTGGAGGCTGCCGGCTTCGACATGCAGCGGTTGAATGACAAGGGCGCGCTCAACTACGGCGAGAAACTCAAGCCGGTGAGCGACGAGGCCAAGGCCTGGAAGACCGTGTGGTCCGCCGGCCAGGGCGTCGGCGATATCCGCGACCTGCCGGCCGTGGGCGAGCTGATCGCGCGCCTGGACCATGAATACCGCCAGGCCCTGACCCGCAGCGCCGGCCTGTCCAACCAACTGCTGGTCTGAGCTGCGGCACCGCTCACGAGATATCCGCCGAGGCCGCTTGTTGGCCTTCGGCGGCCCGATTACGCTGTAGCGATTCCAACATAGCCAGAAGACAAGGATGCCCCTATGGACCAATCCCGCTTCAAGATCGTGTTCGACGGCGCGCTGATGCCCCAGACGCCACTGGAGACCGCCAAGGAAAACCTCGCCCGCCTGTTCAAGAGCGATGCCGCGAAGATCGAAGCGCTGTTCAGCGGCCAGCCGGTCGTGCTCAAGCGCGACCTGTCCGGCGACGAGGCCGACAAGTACTTGCGCGCGCTCCATGGCGCTGGTGCCAACGCCCGCAAGGAAGCCGAAGGCGTCGCGGGCCTCAGCCTGGTGGAAACCGATGACCACCCCAGCGAAGCGACCCTGGCCGCCCGCGCGGCCGGTGAAGCGGCCAGCAACGAGCGGATGACCTGCCCCAAGTGCGGGCATGAGCAAGCCAGCGCCATCGAGTGCAGTGCCTGCGGCATCGTCATCGAGAAATACCTGGCGCGCCAGGCTGAGCTCGCAGCCAACCCGGCCCCCACCGCGGCGCCCCCCACTCCGAACACCGCAACATCGCCCTATGCGCCGCCCCAGGCACAGGTTGGCGACGACCTGCCAGAATTCGGCGAGCTGAAAGTCCGTAGCCTGTCCGGCCGAATCGGCCGCGTGCGCTACCTTGGCTGGTCAGCGGCACTGTCCTTCATCGTTTTCGGCGCCTACCTGGTCGCCAGCCTGCTGATGGCCGTTTCGCTGCCCCTGGGCGTAGCCGCCATTGCCGCGGTGGTCATTGCCGCCATGGTCTTCAGCGTGCCGATCGGCGTGCAGCGCCTGCATGACTTGGGCTGGTCCGGCTGGCTCTGGCTCGCGCTGCTGGTGCCTTTCGTCAACGTGGTCCTCAGCCTGCTGCTGCTGTTCATGCCCGGCGAGCAGTCCGCCAACCGCTTCGGTCCGCCGCCGCCGCCCAACAGCACCGGCGTCAAGGTCCTGGCCTTCTCCTGGCTGCTGTTCCCGGTGTTTGGCGGTATCCTCGCCGCCATCGCGATCCCGGCCTACCAAAGCTACATCGAGCGCGCCCAGGCTGCGCAGGCGCAGTCCCAGCAGGGCGACGCAGCTGCCGACCCGGCAGCCACCGCGGAGCCCTCCGACGGCGACTTCAGCAGTGGCGACACCGAAGGCGGCGACTCGGATCAGTAATGCAACAACCCGTGGCGGGCGTGGTCGAACGCCACCCCGCCACAGAGACTCCTGAATGCCTCGTTTTGCCCTCATCACCGGCGCCTCCAGCGGTATCGGCCTGGCCCTGGCCGAAGCCCTCGCACGTCGCGGCCAGGCGCTGATCCTGGTGGCGCGCAAGCGCGACGCGCTGGACAGCATCGCCTGCGAACTGTCCCAGCGTTTCGGGGTGGAGGTGCTATTCCGCGTCTGCGACCTCTCCGAACCGCTGCAGATATCCGGACTGCTCCACGAGTTGGAACAGAGCGGGCGGCAGATCGAACTGCTGGTGAACAACGCCGGTGTCGGCACCTCCGGCACCTTCATCGACCAGGACTGGTCCCGCGAGCAGGAGCTGCTGGAGCTCAATGTGCTGGCCCTGGCGCGCCTGTGCCACGGCATCGGAGCGATGATGGAGCGCAGCGGCGGCGGGCGGATTCTCAACGTCGCCTCCATGGCGAGCCTCCTGCCCGGCCCCTGGATGAGCAGCTACTACGCCAGCAAGGCGTTCGTGCTGCACTTCTCCGAGGGGTTGCGCGAGGAGCTCAAAAGCCGTGGCATCAAGGTTTCCGTGCTCTGCCCAGGCCCAACCCGCACGGCGTTCTACCGCAACGCCGACATGCGCCTGGGCAAGCTCGACAATGGCAAGCGGATCATGTCGCCCGAGGAAGTCGCCTTCCTCGCGGTGAAGGCACTGCGCCGCGCACCGGCGATCATCATCCCCGGCTGGCGCAACCGACTCTTCGCCTGCGCGGTGCGCCTGCTGCCGCGCTGGGCCCTGCGCAAGCTGGCCGGCCGAGTCAATCGCCTGGCCCTGGCCAGCTAGCCAGGTTCAGTCCGCGCGCACCGTGCGGCCATCGGCCCACGCGCGCAGGGCTGCCAACTCCTCAGCCATCACCACCGACAGCGGCGCGGTGCGGCGGATTTCCTCCAGCAGCAACGCCTGGTCCACGGACTTCTGCCGAGCCTGCGCGGCATAGAACGCGCCGACGACTGCCTGCTCGATCTCCGCACCGGAGAATCCCTCGGTGGCAGCGGCCAGCTCGCCCAGTTCGAACTGGGCGGCGTCCAATTCACGACGCTGCAGATGGATGCGGAAGATATCCTGGCGTACCTCGTCGTCCGGCAGGTCGACGAAGAACAGCTCGTCGAAGCGCCCCTTGCGCACCAGTTCCGGCGGCAGGCGCTCGATGGCGTTGGCGGTGGCGACCATGAATACCGGCGCCTTGCGCTCGGCCATCCAGGTCAACAACGTGGCCAGAACGCGCTGGCTGACGCCATTATCCTGATCTCCGGTAGCCACGCCTTTTTCGATTTCGTCCGCCCAGAGCACGCAGGGCGCCATGCTGTCCGCGAGGCGCAACGCCTCGCGCAGGTTACGCTCGGTCTCACCGAAGTACTTGTTGTAGAGGCTGCCGAAGTCCAGGCGCAGCAGTGGCAGGCCCCAAAGGCCGGCGATTGCCTTGGCCGCCAGGCTCTTGCCGCCACCCTGCACCCCCACCAGCAGCACGCCCTTGGGCAGGTCCTTGTCCTTGCCCTCGGTGAACGCGCTCTGCCGCTCGCCCAGCCAGCGCTTGAGGCTGGCCAGCCCGCCCACTTCAGCGAAACGCGCGGTATTGTGCTCGAAGCTGAGCACGCCATCGAGGTTGAGCAGCTCGAACTTGGTGCGGTTGAGCTCCGGCAGGTCTTCCTGGGTGATCGCCCCGTCATTGCAGATCACGCTGCGCGCCAGCAGCCGCGCCTCACCGTGAGTGAGTCCGCGAAGGTTCTTCACCACCTGGCGCAGCGTGCGGTTGTCCGTACGTACCCGCGCGCCCCGGTTACGCTCGCTCCAGCGGGTCGCTTCCTCGCGGACCAGCCCCACCAGTTCATCCTCGGACGGCAACGATAGGGCAAAGCGCGCCGCGAAGCGCTGGACCTCGGCGGGCAGCTTCAGTGCATGGGAAACCAGCACCACCGTGGGGCGGAAATTCCCCTCGGCCATGGCGATCTCCTTGAGCAGGCGCACGGCACGCGGGTTGTCCGCCAGATAGGGATGCAGATCGCAGAGCACATAGAGGTTCGGCTGCGGATCGGCCTTGATCAGCCGCAGGGCATTCTCCGCCTCGCGGCTGTCGTCCTCGCCCAAGGGCTCGCCGCCGAACCCCAGGCGCTGCAAGCCTTCGGTCGCCGACCAGAATTGCAAGTTGAGCCCGCGCCGTACCGCCAGGCCGGTCAGGGTTTCCAGGACCCTGGGCTCGTCCCAGGATTCGATCACGATCAGTTTGACCCTGGAGTCGAGCACCAGGCCCAGGTCATGGATATCGTTCTGCACGCTCGCTCCTTGCGCTGGCCGGCCCGGAACTGGGCGCGGCGGTCGACGGCCGCTAAACTGCTGCTCCTGCCCATATGACTGGAGGTGCATTTCGTGGACTGTCTGTTCTGCAAGATCGTCGCCGGGGAAATTCCCGCGCGCAAGCTCTATGAGGATGACCAGGTCATCGCCTTCCACGACATCGGCCCGCAGGCGCCCGTGCATTTCCTGGTGATCCCGAAGAAGCACGTCTCCACCCTCAATGACCTGACCGAGGCAGACAAGCCGTTGGCCGGGCACATCCTTTTCACCGCCCAGCGGCTGGCAAAGGAGCAGGGTTGCGACGAGGGCTTCCGCGTGGTGATGAACTGCAACGACCTGGGCGGCCAGACCGTGCACCACATCCACATGCATGTGCTGGGTCAGCGCCAGATGCACTGGCCGCCGGGTTGATCGGCGCCCCGTCGATAAAAGGAAGCTGCACGCACCTCGGCAAGACCTGTCATCCGCCATCCGGTAAACTGCCGGGCGAATGTTCCTACTCGGAGGTGCGCCATGTCCGCCGACCGTCACTACTCTCCCGCCGACCGCTTCCTGCTGCAGGCCGATGCTGCACTGCGCACCCTGCTGCCGTTCAGCGGTCATCCGGGGCGCCCGTCCCCTGCCATCGTCCAGCCCGACGCCGAGCTCAGCGAGACTGATGCCCGCCACGTGGCCGGTCTGATGCGCATCAACCACACCGGCGAAGTCTGCGCCCAGGCGCTGTACCAGGGCCAGGCGCTGACCGCCAAGCTGCCGAAGGTACGCAAGGCCATGGAGGAAGCGGCCGACGAAGAGGTCGACCATCTTGCCTGGTGTGAGCAGCGCATCCGTGAACTGGGCAGTCGTCCGAGTGTGCTCAACCCGCTCTTCTACGGGCTGTCCTTCGGCGTCGGCGCCGCCGCCGGGCTGATCAGCGACCGCGTCAGCCTGGGCTTCGTCGCCGCCACCGAAGACCAGGTGTGCAAGCATCTGGACGAACACCTGGCGGAAATCCCCGCCGAGGACCAGAAGTCCCGCGCCATCCTCGAGCAGATGCGCGAGGACGAGGAGCACCACGCCACCAGCGCCATCGAGGCTGGCGGCCTGCGCTTCCCGGCGCCGGTGAAGTTCGGCATGACGCTGCTGTCCAAGGTGATGACCAAGTCCACCTACCGGATCTGATCCGGCCGGCAACGAAAAAAGGGGCGCCCAGTGGGCGCCCCTTTTTCGTTTCTACTATCGAGCGTTACGAGCGCAGGGGAGACAAGGCGGAAAGTCGGTATGAAAGCGGAGTCTGCTTGAGCAAATGAGCATTTCAGCCCGGCCTTTCAATGCCGTATCTCCAGCGCAGTAGCTCGATCAGCGCGGCATGTTACGCGCGTAGAAGATCTCCAGCATCTCGTGCCGGACACGCTCTTCCACCTGCTTGCGCTGCTCGGGCGAGAGATTGCTCGTGGCATCGCCGAACAGGTAGTTGTCCAGGTCGAACTCCTTGAGCAGCATCTTGGTGTGGAACAGGTTCTCCTGGTACACGTTCACGTCGGTCATCTGATAGGCCTCGTACGTGTCGTCGGAGAGGTAGTTCTGGATCGAGTTGATCTCGTGGTCGATGAAGTGCTTCCGGCCTTCCACGTCACGGGTGAAACCGCGCACGCGGTAATCCACGGTGACGATGTCCGAGTCGAACTGGTGGATGAGGTAGTTGAGCGCCTTGAGCGGCGAGATGACGCCGCAGGTCGACACATCGATATCCACACGGAAGGTCGCGATGCCTTCCACCGGATGAATCTCCGGATAGGTGTGCACGGTGATATGGCTCTTGTCGAGGTGCGCCAGGATGGTTTCCGGTAGCGGCCCCGGGGATTCCTCGATCTGGCTGTCGGTCGGGGTGACCGGCTGCTCGGAGATCAGGATGGTTACGCTGGCGCCTTGCGGATCGTAATCCTGACGGGCGATGTTCAGGATGTTTGCGCCAATGATGTCGACAACATCGGTGAGGATCTGCGTGAGACGCTCGGCATCGTACTCTTCGTCGATGTACTGCACGTAGGCCTGCTGGTCTTCAGGCGTCTCGGCGTAGCAGATGTCATAGATGTTGAAGCTCAAGGTCTTCGTCAGGTTGTTGAACCCGTGGAGCTTGAGTTTGCTTTTCACCGTGGGAGAACTCTCATCAAATGCGGCTCTGCCGCGTGGTTGAGCATGCCCGTCAGATGCGTACGGCGCACCTGCGTAGGACGGTTTACACCTCTTCGCGATGGCGATTGTGGTTTCTGGTTTCGGGCGGAAGGCCCTGAAAAAAGGTGGCGCATTATGCAGAGGTCAGGCGACCTCTGCCAGAATTTGCGCACCCTTGATGATGAAAGGATGAAGGAAGCTGTCAGCCCAGTTCCACTATTTCGTAATCGTGGGTGATCTCCACGCCGGCGCGGCCGAGCATGATCGAGGCGGAGCAGTATTTCTCGGCCGACAGTTCGACCGCACGCTTGACCTGCGCTTCCTTCAGACCACGGCCCTTGACCACGAAATGCACGTGGATCTTGGTGAACACCTTCGGGTCTTCGTCGGCGCGCTCGGCTTCGAGGAAGGCCTCACAGCTCTCCACCGGCTGACGGCCTTTCTTCAGGATGCTGACCACATCGAAGTTGGTGCAGCCACCGAGGCCAAGCAGCAGCATTTCCATCGGACGCACACCCAGGTTGCGGCCGCCGGCGTCCGGCGGGCCGTCCATTACCACCACGTGGCCGCTGCCGGATTCACCGAGGAACATGGCCTCGCCCGCCCACTGGATTCGCGCTTTCATTGCAAAGGACTCCGCCGGAAAAAAGGGGCGTTAGCTTAACACAGCCCTCTAGCACGCCCACCGGGGCCTGCGGCTGTTACCCAGGTCTCATTTCCACACGGCGAGTATGCATTTATCACTTAAGCTGGCGCCGGTTTACTGGCACACTCTAGGAAATTGCCCGCACGAATGTTCCAGCTTTCCGATTGTTGGTAACACGTCGTCTGTTAAGCTCTTGCGGATTTACGTACGCGCAAGAATGCTCAGCAAGGCAATCTGCCGCCCTGCGGATCGAGGGGGATCGAGCCAGGGACGCACGGCACTACAGCTGGTCATAAAAAATCATTAGCGCCTGTTGTGCAAAGGCCACTCTTTATTCTTTCCGGGACTCGGGCATGGTAGCTATTACCCTCACACCCAAAATCAAGAACCTCGACAAGTTGCTCGCGCATTGTCATCGCCGCCGCTTCACCGCCAAGAGCACCATCATCTACGCCGGGGACCGCTGCGAGAGCCTGTTCTTCATCATCAAAGGGTCGGTCACTGTCCTGATCGAGGACGACGATGGCCGCGAGATGATCATCGGGTACCTCAACACCGGCGATTTCTTCGGGGAGATGGGGCTCTTCGAGAAGGAAGGCAGCACCGGCCAGGAGCGCAGCGCCTGGATCCGCGCCAAGACCGAATGCGAAGTCGCCGAGATCAGCTACGCGAAATTCCGCGAACTGAGCCAGCAGGATCCGGAGATTCTCTTCACCCTGGGCAGCCAGATGGCCGATCGCCTGCGCAAGACCACGCGCAAGGTCGGCGACCTGGCCTTCCTCGATGTCACCGGCCGCGTCGCCCGCACCCTGCTGGACCTGTGCCAGCAGCCCGACGCCATGACCCACCCGGACGGCATGCAGATCAAGATCACCCGCCAGGAGATCGGCCGCATCGTCGGCTGCTCCCGCGAGATGGTCGGCCGCGTGCTCAAGAGCCTGGAGGAACAGGGCCTGGTGCATGTGAAAGGCAAGACCATGGTGGTCTTCGGCACCCGCTGAAGCATCCCCAGAACGCAAAAAAGCCGGCAATCGCCGGCTTTTTTGTTGTCCTGACTCTGTAGGAGCTGTCAGTCCGGATCGGCGCCCAGCTTGACCTTGCTGCGCTCGGGGAAGAACAGGCGCTTGAGCTCGGTGCCCGGCTCGTCGGCACGCATGAAGGCTTCGCCGACCAGGAAGCCGAACACGTCGCTGACTTCCATCAGCTCCACATCGGCGCGGTTGAGGATGCCGCTTTCGGTGATCACCATGCGCTCGCGCGGGATTTCCGGCAGCAGGTCCAGAGTGGTCTCCAGGCTGACTTCGAATGTGTGCAGGTTGCGGTTGTTGATGCCGACCAACGGAGTGTCCAGGGTCTTCAGCGCGCGCTCCAGTTCCGGGGCGTCGTGCACTTCCACCAGCACGTCGAGGCCGACGTCCTTGGCCACCGAAGCCAGCTCGGCCATGCGCACGTCATCCAGCGCCGAGACGATCAGCAGGATGCAGTCGGCGCCGATGGCGCGGGCTTCCACCACCTGATACGGGTCGATCAGGAAGTCCTTGCGGATCACCGGCAGCGTGCAGGCCGCGCGGGCTTCCTTGAGGTAGGCGTCGCTGCCGAGGAAGAAATCGATGTCGGTCAGCACGGAGAGGCAGGCGGCGCCGCCCTCCTCGTAACTGCGGGCAATGTCGGCGGGGTCGAAGTTCTCGCGCAGGATACCCTTGCTCGGGGAAGCCTTCTTCACCTCGGCGATCACCGCCGGCTCACGGCGCTTGGCACGCTCCAGCAGGGCATTGGCGAAACCACGCGGGGCATCCGCGGCACGCGCCAGTTGCTCCAGCTCGGCGATGCTCACACGACTGCGGCGGTCGGCGACTTCTTCGGCCTTGCGGGCCAGGATCTTCTGCAGAACCGTCGGCACACTCACTGTGCGTTCTCCTCTCGGTAAACGGCGGTGAAGGCCGCCAGCTCTTCCATCTTCTCCCGCGCCAGCCCCGTGTGCAGGGCGTCGTGGGCCAATTGCATGCCTTCGTGCAGGCTGGTGGCCAGGTCCGCCGCATAGAGCGCGGCGCCGGCGTTGAGCACAATCAGCTCGGCGGCCTTCTGCCCGGCCTCGGTCTTGCGCCGGCCAAGGGCATCACGGATCAGCTCCAGCGACTGCTGCGGGCTGTCCACGGTCAGGCCGATCAGGCTCTGGCTCTTGATGTCGAAGTCTTCCGGCTGCACTTCGTACTCGGTGACCACGCCGTCCTTCAGTTCGGCCACATGGGTCGGTGCGGCGAGGCTGAACTCGTCCAGGCCATCGCGCGAATGCACCACCAGGATGTGCTCGCTACCCAGGCGCTTGAGCACCTCGGCCAACGGACGGCACAGCGCCTGGCTGAACACGCCGACCACCTGGTGTTTCACACCGGCCGGGTTGGTCAGCGGGCCGAGCATGTTGAACAGGGTACGCAGGCCCAGCTCGCGGCGCGGGCCGGCGGCGTGCTTCATGGCCTTGTGGTGGACCTGGGCGAACATGAAGCCAACGCCGACGGTCTCGATGCAGCGCTTCACCTGGACGGGCTTGAGGTCCAGGTAGATGCCGGCCGCTTCCAGCAGGTCGGCGCTGCCGCTCTTGCCGGAGACCGCACGGTTACCGTGCTTGGCGACTTTGCCGCCCGCCGCGGCGACGACGAAGGCCGCCGCCGAGGACACGTTGAAGATGTTCGCGCCGTCACCGCCGGTGCCGACCACGTCGACCACGTGCTTGAGGCTGTCCAGTTCGACCTGGTCAGCCAGCTCGCGCATCACCGCGACGGCGCCGACGATCTCGTCGATGGTCTCGCTCTTCATGCGCATGCCCATGAGGAACGCGCCGATCTGCGCGTCGGTGCACTGCCCGGTCATGATCTCGCGCATGACGTCCTGCATTTCCTCGGTGGACAGGTCCAACTGGTTGACCACGCGGTTGAGGGCTTCCTTGATATTCATGCGCGCACCCCGCCGGTCTGCTTGAGGAAGTTGGCCAGCATCTCGTGGCCCTGTTCGGAGAGGATCGACTCGGGGTGGAACTGCACGCCCTCGACGTTCAGCGTCTTGTGGCGCAGGCCCATGATCTCGTCGACCGAGCCGTCATCCAGCGCCGTCCAGGCGGTGATCTCCAGGCAATCGGGCAGCGTCTCGCGCTTGACCACCAGGGAGTGATAGCGGGTCTGCGTCAGCGGGTTGTTCAGGCCGGCGAATACACCCTGGTCCTTGTGGAACACCGGGCTGACCTTGCCGTGCATGACCTGGCGCGCCCGCACCACGTCACCACCGAAGGCCTGGCCGATGGACTGGTGGCCCAGGCACACGCCCAGCAGTGGCAGCTTGCCGGCGAAGCGTTCGATCACTTCCAGGGAAACACCCGCTTCGTTCGGGGTGCACGGACCGGGGGACAGGACGATGCGCTCGGGATTGAGCGCGGCGATCTGGTCGACGCTCAACTCATCGTTGCGAATGACGTGGATGTCGGCCTTCAACTCGGCGAAGTACTGCACCAGGTTGTAGGTGAAGGAATCGTAGTTATCGATCATCAGCAGCATGTCTGCTCGAACCTCATGATTGCACTGCTTTCGGATCGCGCCATCGTCGACACCCGTTGCGGCCTCGTAGGCTGCGCGAATCTGGCAATTATGCCAGCGGATGGGAGAAATGGACGCGTAAGAAGAGACCGGCGCTATGCCGGGAAAGAAGGAATCAGGCGCGCCAGCGCCAACGGGCGAATGCCTTGAGGAGGGAGGTGATGATGCGGGTGCGGTGGATCACGGTTGCGGTCTCGCCTAGCGATGGCCGAACAGTAGCCCAAGGCCGGGCGCCAGCGCAATACGCGCGGCGCCCCTGCCGACGAAGGTAGGACGTTTCACTGGCACGCCTGGAGGGCAGCACGCAGGCGGGTTTCGTAGGCCAGGTGTTGCTGACGTTCGGCCAGCAGCGCACGAACCTTGGTTTGCAGGTCGTCCGCCGGGCGCAGGGCGGTGGTGGCGAATCGGGGAGCTGCAATGGCCGGTGCCTGGCACGACACCGGTATGGGAATACGGATTTCCACGGGCTTGGGTGAAGTTGCGGTGCAACCGGCGATCAACAGCGGGAAGATCTGCATGAGCACTTTCATGGCAGCAGTTCCCGGTCGATCAGTTGACGAACCACCGCGCACTCTTCACCCTCGCTGCGCTCCAGAAGCAATCGGTTGGCGGCATCTTCATGGCTTTGCGCCAGGTCACGGGCCTGGGCCAGGGCTCGCTCGGCGGCCTCCGCACGCTGGCGGGAGGTTTCTGCCAACGCGTCGAGTTGCTCGTTCTGCAGCACCAGCCGGGATTCCAGCGCCTTGCCGGCTTCGCTGCAGCGCGCCTGCTCGAGCTGCAGGCCCTGCAACTGCCCGCCATAGAAGCGCGACGCCAGCCAACCGCCGAACAGGCCACCCAGCAGGAAGCCGGCCATCCCCAGCGCCAGCCAGAAACGGCTCATCCCAGCACCTCCTGCGCACGCCGCCAGAGCAGCAAGCGCTCCTCCAGGCCATTGAGCCCGCCATTGATACGCCGGGTAATGTCCTCGAAGCGCCCGGCGTCCGCCAGCTCGCCAAGTCCGTTGCGCTGCCACCACCAGGCGGCGGATCGACACGCCCAGCGTGGCTCCGCCAGCAGTTGCGGGCGGGCGACAAAGGGCTGTGCGAACCCTTCGCCAACCGAGCGGTAGTTGCTCCGTCCCGTCACCTGCAGCAGGCCGCGTCCACGAAAACGCCAGCCGTCGCCAGAGGCTTCGTCACCGTTTCCGTTGCGCCCGGCGTAGACGAGGTTGGCAATGCGCTCCGGCTGGTACGCCACCTCTCGCGCCAGCGCCGTGGGCGAGCCGTCGGCGCTGCGGAAGCGCCGGGGCCAGACGGCGGCCAGACGCTGGGCGCTGTAAGTCAGGCTTTCCACGCAGCGGGTCAGATGGGCACTTTCATGGCCGACCTGGGCGATGAAGGCAGCAACACGCGGCGGCGTGTCGATTCCGAAATCCCCCATGGCGGCGTCGAGTGCCGGAAGAAAAACGCCCGCGACAGGGCGGGCGTTGGGCAGGATCAGCAGCAGCTGGCGTTCGTCGATTTGCATTTCAGCCGCCCTCCCCAGCCTTGCCCTTCCCCTGCGCCCCGCCGTTGCACTGCACCGTGGTGGTCCAGCCACCCGTGGAATAATGCTGGGTGACCGAGTCGATCAGGTAGCGGCCGTCGAGCCCAGCCTTGAAGCCCTGCAGATCAATGGTCAGTTCGGCGAACAGATCGGCGCGGCCGGGCAAGTCCAGCTGCACTTCAGCGCTGTTGCGATTGAACTCGGCCAACCGTGCCGCAGCGACGCGCCGGGCGGCTGCCTCGTCCGGCTGCGGGTGGCGGTCGCAATGCTCCGCGGCGATTTGTGAGGGTGCGTCCGGGTTGGTCACACGAACCTGCTTCTGCACGCCGTCGGCGCCGCGATAGGGCACCTTCACCGCTGCCACGACCTTGCGGTCATCCAGGGTAAAGCGGAACGAACCCACGTCCCCGCGTCCCAGCACCGGTATCTCCAGCGCCTGCCCACTGGCGCTGCGGCCAGACTGGCGCGGCTGCACCAGCAGGCAGTTGTTGGCCAGCTTAGCGGTGCAGTCGTACTGCCGGGCCAGCCGGGTGATGAAGTTGAAGTCCGACTCTCGAATCTGGTCGATGCGCGCGATCACTGTCTCGACATTGCACGCCGCGCGCCAGCCATTGCGCGCCGCGATATCCGCCACCACGTTCGCCAGGCTCATGCCTTCCCAACTGCCACTGCGGGCGGCCTTGCCCTGGCCGCGCATATCCCCGCTCTTGCCCTTGATCACCAGGTTGTCCGGCATGCCGCTGTAGGTCAGCGTATCCACCACATAGCGGCCCATGCGCGTAAGCGGGGCGCCGCCGTAGCCGAGGAAGACCTCCAGCGCCGCGCCGCGCCGGGGCAGCGTGACGGCGCCATCGCGGTCATCGATGGTGATCTGGAAGGTGTCGGACTCCAGGCCAGGCTTGTCGGTCAGTTGCAGTTCGATCAACCGGTCGCTGATCAGCGCAGTAATGTCCGCGCCGTCGGCGCTGATGCGGAAGGCAGGTTTCATAAGCCACCCTGAATGAAATGGCCCCGCCTGAGCGGGGCCTGGTTACTGAAGCGAATGCCGGTGGTCACTCCCACAAGCGCACGCTCTGGTCTGCCGGCACGAGCAGTTCCGGCAGGCGGATGATCACGCCGCCCCGTAACGGTTGAGCCTCATCGGCCAGTCCGGGATTGGCATCCAGCACGGCTTCCACGCAGCCATTGAGATGCCCGTAGCGCTGGTAGCAGAGGCGGTCCAGCAGATCGCCGTCAGCGCTTCTGACTATCGTCGTCGCCATAGCGGGTGAACTCCAGGTCGAGGGTTTGCTGACGCGGCACGCCATTGGCGAACAACGCCTCCTGCGTCTCGGTGATCTTGGTCAGGCACCAGTTGCCCAGGTCATCGCCGCGGCCGGTACCGAGATGGACCGGCTCGCTCAGCGCGGCGATGTCGCGCAGCATCCGCGGCTGGTTCCAGCCGACGCGCTGCGAGGCGTCGCCGGCACGGATGAACAGCGGCATGACCACGCCATTGAGCGTGAGCGTTTCCGGGCCCAGGCCGACGCTCTGCTGCGCGCTGCGCCGACCAAGCCGTGCCTGGTCCTTCCAGGCATAGCTGCTGGTGCGGGTCAGCCGCTGGAAGCCGGTGGTGTCGACGTTGAAGTAGTAAGTCTGCTCGGTCGACTTCAACGGGGTCATGATCAACAGGTGCTGCGGCACCTTGCACATCTGCTCGGAAGGGTCGAGCCTGGGTGCCAGCACCGAGCTTGGCAGGATGTCCTTCAGGCGCGGATCGATCTTGCCCAGCACCTTGTTCACCGCCTGGCCGGCATTGCTGATCTCTTCTCCCAGCTTCTCCACGTGCTCGTTGACCTCGGCCGCCACTTGCCTGGCCTTGTCGAGGTTCTTCTGCAGCTTTTCCTGCTCGGCCTGGGCTTTCTTCACCCCGTCCTGCAACTTGCCCTGGGCACGAACGATGCCATCGGTGACGCGCTTGAGCTTGGCGGCCGCCTCGGGCGTGACGCCGGGCAGGCCTTCGAGCGCTGCGACGCCGCTGCGAATGTGCAGCATTGCCTTGTCCACCGGTGCGGCGACCTGCTCCAGGTCGCGCCGGGCGGTCGTGGCAGCGCCCGCAATCATCCCGAGGCCGGTATTGAACTGTTCCAGATAGGTCATGGGGCCTCCCTACATGACGACGGTGTCGAACAGCGCATTGCGCTGCCTTTCCTGCTGGGCCTCAGCGATCAGCCGGCGCATTGCCGGGACCAGCTCATCCAGCAGTTGCTGCGGATTGACGATATTGCCCGCCACGTTGATGCTCACCTGCGGCGAAAAGGTCCAGCTGGCTGGAGCGTTGGCGGCCATAGCTGCGGCGACCGGAGCTGCCGGGGCCGGCGCGGCAGACTGCGATTTCGCTGCTTCGTCCGACGGACCGAACAGCGCGCCGACCCTGCCACCTATCCATTCGCCGACGGTCGCGCCGATGGCGCCGCCCACCAGCGTCCCCACGACGGGAATCGGAATCAGCGTGCCTAGCGCAGCACCTGCTGCCGCACCAATGGCCGAGCCTCCGGCCTTGCCGTAGCCGACGGCCTTCTGCGCAGGCGACTGGTCACTGGCATAGACCGAGGCAACATCGGCGATCGCCAACGCGGCATTGACCGGCCCGAAACGTCGCAAGCCCGCTCCAGCTTTCCGTACCAATCCGCCCGCCGCCCTTCCGATGCCGGAAGCACCCACGCGGCGTGCCAGGCCTGCGCCACGACGCAGGATGCCACCAGCGGCGCGGCCGACACGCGAAGAGCGCACGGTTTGTGCCGCCCGGCCGAGCCATCCGGAGGCGGCTCCCGCGGCGCGTCCCAGGGTGGACCGGGCGCGCTGGAAGATACCGCCACGCGCCGCACTGCCCGAGCCGCCGGTTTTCGATTTTCCGCCGCCCTTGCCTTTGCCCTTGCCTTTCGGCCTGCCCTCGAGGAGACCGTCGCACACGCAGGCCGGCCAGTTGGTGACGAAGACATCCTGGACCTCGCGCTTGCCCCAGTTCCAGGGCATTGCATCATTGGCGTCCTCGACGAATTTCTTTGCATCGATCAGGGACTTCAGCGCCAGCAGACCACCGCCGACAAACTCCAGGGCGCCCTGATGGCTGAGCATGGCATCACCCATTCCCAGCATGGCGCCGGAAATCTTCTGCTCGCTGGCCT
The DNA here is from genome assembly GCF_001675465.2 of Pseudomonas sp. AU12215. Classification (NCBI taxonomy): domain Bacteria; kingdom Pseudomonadati; phylum Pseudomonadota; class Gammaproteobacteria; order Pseudomonadales; family Pseudomonadaceae; genus Pseudomonas; species Pseudomonas sp. AU12215. The sequence continues at coordinate 104,812 of NZ_MACM02000153.1, read as the reverse complement.
CCAACTGCCCCAGCGGAGATTCCTGATGTTGCTTGACGCCCTGCTGCAACAGGTCGGCCGGGGCAGCAGCCAGGGACTGCCTGGTCTGCAACAAGGCCTCAGTCTTCTGCGAGTCTCCTGGCCGCAACGAGGCCAGTCTGCCAAGCAGATCGCGGCTGAACAGCTCGACCGACGGCGCGTCCTTCTGACCACGCCACGCCACTGCACTCAACGCCCGCTCCAGATCGGCGGCATTGTTGATGCCCCCCTTCTGCTGCAGGGCGCTGATCAGCTGTGCCGTCGTTTGCATCGACACGCCCTGCCCCTGGGCGAACCTGGCCGCCACCGGCAACATCGTGTCCATATCGCGGAGCGGCACCTTGCTCTCGGCCATCGCCTGCGCCAGGTCCAGCACCTTTTCGCGGGGCATCGCAGCAGCATCCGCCGCCATCACAACGCGCTTGCCCAATGCCGCCTCGGCGACCGGGTCGTAGGGTTGCCCTGCCGCTTCGCGAACCTGCATCAGACGCCCACGAAACGCGAGGCTCGCGCTCAAGGAAGATCGCGCGACATCACCGACAGAGTTCAGCTCGGACAACGACTTTGTCGCCGTTTCCATTCGCTGCCAATCGTTCGCCGGTGCGCTCGCCGCTGGCGCTACACCGACGGTGATTTTCGGCAAGCGAACCTCTGCCGACCGCAGCCCCAGCAGATCGATGATCCGTCGCAGCGCCAGCCTGGTTTCCCCCGCGTTGCGCTCACTGGCGCGATGGCGGATATCCTGATTGTCCAGAACGGCATCGATGCCATCCACCAGCGTGCGCATGGGCAGACTTGCATCCAGTTTTCCAACGAGGGTTCCCAGGCGCACGGCGGAGTCCGTTATCACCCGGCCGAGCGTGCTGCCCAGACCGACGACAGCCGCCACCAGCACGTCCGGCTTTTCACTCATTTCCATTTCACTCGCCCTCTGACGACATTCGCCACTTCAACGACAAGGGAGCGCCGGTCACCCGACGCTCCGCGAGGGCGAACTAGCCCGCCTCGTCCTCCAGCCACCAACGCAGGTCGCTGAGGGTCATGCACTCCAGTTCGCCGGCCGTGAAGCCCGACTCAGTCGCCAGTCGCCGCGCCAGCTGGCGCATCAGCGCGAAGCTCATCGTCGTCCTCTCGCACCAGGCGAAAGTAGGCGTGTTGCAGGCGCTGGTAATCGCTGAGCTTGAGCCCCTCCAGGTCCTGACGGCTGACCTGCACCAGCGAGGCGAACAGTTGCAGCTCGCGCTCCTCGTCATCACTGGCCACCTTGCTGGCCAGGCGGATGTCACGCACGGTCGGCGCACGCAGGGTGAGGACGTCCACATCGACGCCGTTGCAGGAGGTCGGACGGGACAGCTTCACCACCGCCGCGTCCTCGGAAAGGCTCAGCCACGCGGGCTGTTTGACAGAGTCTTGCATCACGGCTCTCCTCAGACGCCCAGGTCGTTACGCATGGCGGCGAGCTGGTCGACGCCGTCGATCTTGCGCACCGAGTTGGCCGGGTCGATCTCGAACATCTCGCGGCCCTCGACTTCCAGCTTGTAGTAGGTGACCGCCACGCTGTAGGTACAGGCGGCCAGGTCGCCGGCTTTCCAGTCGCCCGGGTTGATCTCCTTGAGCAGGCCTCGGACGGTGGCGACCACCGGAACGGTGCCGCCCTTCTGGGTCTTGAAGGAGCCGCGGAAGGTGCCGTTGAATGCTCCCTGGTCGCTCAGGCCGAAAAACTTCATGGCCTCGCGGCGCGCGCCGTTGGTGGTGAACTTCGCCTCCATGGCCTCCAGGCCGACGTCGAGCAGAACCGGAGCGTCCATGCCACCGGCACGGTACTCCTGGGTCTTCACCTTGAGGGTCGGCAGGGTCAGGGAGGGCACGTCACCGGCAAAGCTGACGCCGTCGACGAAGAGGTTGGTGTTGGTGAGGATCTGCGGAATCATCTGGGGTTCTCCTTAAGCTGCGTCCAGGACTTCGGTGAGCCACTGATCGGTCACCTCGACGCGGAAGTTGGGGTTCTCGGCAGGCGGTACATCGGTGAAGCGGATGTTCCAGTACACCTTGCCCTGGGCCAGTTGGCTGGCGGTGTTGAGTTCCGGGTCGGCATAGACCTCGAAGTCGATCACCGCGCCCTGGTTCTTCAGGTCGCGCATGAAGGCCTGCAGGCCCTCGGTGACGTCCTCCACGTAGGTCTTGGTGATGCCGCGGTCGACCGCCCACTTGTGCCCGGCGAGGATCGCGTCCATCACCATGTCCATGGTCCGCACGCGGGTCACGAAGGCCCACTTGGCGTCGCTGGAGAGGGTGCGGTTGCCCCACAGGCGGTAGCCGTCGTCGCGGATGATGGTGGTGATGTTGGCGTTGTTGAGCAGGTTGGCACGGCAGGTCTCGTCGCCGTCGAGGAACTCGATGGGGCGGCCGGTGCCGGTGATGCCGAGCAGTTCCTTGTTCGACGGCGAGGACCAGAAGCCGTACTGGCTGTCGGTCCAGGCGAACAGCGCGGCGGCGTTGGCGGATGCCGGTGCGTCAACAGTGGCGCTGCTGACGGTGTCCCAGTACTGCACGCCCGGATCGACCAGGTAGATGCGCTTGCTGCCGAACTCTTCGGCGTAGGCGATCGCCGCCTCGTCGGTGGTGTTGGGGCCATCGACGATGGCGATGGCGCGCAGCTTCTCGGCCAGCGCGCCCATGGCGGTGCCGACCGCCTGGGTGGCGGAATGCTTCGGCGCGATCAGCAGGCGCGGCTGAGCGTTGAAGCGCGACTTGCCATCGAGCAGCGCCTGCAGGCCGGTACGCTGGCCGGCTTCGGTGACGCTGCCGATGATCGAGGAAGTCTGCTGCGCAGCATCCTCGACCTTCGCCACGCCCACCGCCACGACCACCGCGGCGGACTGGGTGAAGATCGCGGTGCAGGACTTGTAGATCGCCGACGCGGTGCCGAACGCGGCGGCCGCTTCACGCAGGTTGGTGAGCAGCACGGGCATGTCCGCCTGGGCAGTCAGCTTGGCATCGGGGGTGAAGGTATCCACCAGGCCGATGATCGAGGACGACGGCAGCGCAATGGTGCGCGCACCGACGTCGACATTGGTCACGGTGACGCCGTGAAAGAAGCTCATAGGGTTTTCTCCAGACATAAAAAAACCGCCGGGAGGCGGTTGGGTGGTTTGCCCATTCAACGAAGGTGAGGGCGGTTTTTCGAACAAGTAATGGATGATTTTGTGAGTCCTCATCGCGCCAAGATTGGATCAATGAAGACAACGCTCCGGTGAGACCTGTAACTAGATGCCCACTGCGAACCAACGGAAAGTCACAATTCCTGGCACAACCAAGTCTCCCGAGTTCATATACACCTTGCCTGCTCTGTAGACGACGAACTGGGAGTTGGTTATGGGGGACGCTCCTACCGGAATACAGCTGTTTCCTGCATCACACGCGATAACCTGGAAACAGGTGGAGGGAAACGGGAGTGTGAATGGGAAGTTGCCAGACGATGCCCCTTGGGCAATTGCAGCATTGCCCCACTGAACGATCAGGCCGCTGGGGAGCTTCTGATAGCCGTTGGCTTGAAGAAGCGATCCGAAGGCTGCAGAGCTACCAAGCTGTATACCGCCCCACGCATACCAGGAGGTCCCGCCGACATAAGCAACTGTAATAGTGTCACCGCCGCCCAGGACGAACGTGCGGGCCGTACCGTTACCTACGCCGTACAAACTCTGTCCGGCAGATGCCTGCACAGTCACGACCCCATTACCCGCATTATTGATCTGGAACGTAGCCCCTACCGCCTCGGAGGTGCCAATTGGCAGAGTTACACTGATAGTGTTTCCGCAGTTGATAATTTGGCCAGCCAAATCAAGCGTCAGGACGCGGGTCGTGTTGACACTAACCTGATTGGAATAGTTGCCAATCGCACGCTGCACGAACTCAGTTGTCGAGAGGCTGGTGTCTTTATCGAACTGGGGTGGTGTCGGTGCCGATGGATTGCCCGTAAATACAGGTGAAGCCAGCCGAGCCAACCCGTTGGTAATGTTCTGAAACGTCAGCGCAGTAGTGCCAAGTACAATGACGCCATCGCTCACCAACTGCCAAACGCTGTCAGCCTGTGCGACACCGCTCTCCACCGTCACTGTAAGGCCGGGCGTCACTTCACTGATGTCGTCAGCATCCGTCGCTCGTTTCCAGGTTCCGACGACAACGACATAGATACCATTGTCGGCTGCATTGCTCTGGTTCTTCACCAACACTCGGTCACCGACTGCCAGCGCGATGCCATCCACCGTCTGCAATCCGCTCAGCGTAATACTCGCGGTAGTGGCCGCCCGCACGGACTGCTTGTAGTCCAACCGATTCAGCGCCGTGACAATGGAATTATCCACATACTCCCGCGTCGCCAACACCACACTCGGATCGATCTTCAGCTCCACCGACGCGGCGTTGCTGACGATCAGTACGATGCGCACGGTCTGGGTGCGGCCGCTGCCTTCGGCCAGTTGCGGTTTATAGGAGGGCGCGCAGTTGGCGTAGGCGATCAGCGCGCCGGCTTCGTCGTACAGGCCCATCTCGCGGATCCACCAGCCACCCACGTCCTCGGGAATGACCTGTTCGGCGATGATCTGCGAGCTGTTCGCCGGGTCGACACTCAGCCGGTTCAGCGGCGCACGACGGACTTCGTTGACCAGATTCGTGCGGCTGGCATCGGGCGTCGGTACGTTGCCGCCGCCGTCGCCGACGGCGAGCTGGGTGATTTTCAGGGAGGTGCCCAGCGCAGTGGCATTCGCCAGCTTGCCGGCACCGATCGTGGTGAGTAGTGCGTAGTAGGTTACTGCCATGGGTAGACACTCAAGCTATCGATGGTGTGCTCCCGGCCCGGCAAGCCGTGGCTGCCGATCGCTTCGATCACATCCGGGAGGTAGGGGTAGACGGTGACGATGTCGCCGTCGTATTGCCCGGAGCCGACGGTGATCCGCCCCTGGGATTCCAGGCTGATATCCAGCCCGATGAGGTGCCGCGTGAGCGGCTTGGCGTCCTCGATCAGACGCTCCACCTCCTGGTACATCTCTTCGCTGATACCGCTGTCGAGTACGCCGATGCGCAGGCGGAAGGTGCCCGGCTCGCCCATGGGCGAGCCCTGCCACCACTCGATGATCTCGATCAGGTAACCCAGCGGCTCGATCACCCGCCGGAGCGCGGCGATGGTTCCCTTGTGCTGATGGATGCGAAACGCAGCGGCCACCGCCTTGCGCTTCACCGCCTCGTTCCAGGCCGGATCCCAGCGATCCACCGACCAGGCCCAGGCGAGATACGGCAGCAGCGCGACCGGGCAGCGTTGCGGGTCCATCAGCTCGCGCAGGGGCACCGGCAGGTCACCGACCTGCACATCGGCCAGCGCACGCTCCAGCGGCGTCGAGTTGATCGGCAGCAGGCGGCTACTCATCGGAGCCACCGACGCGGATCTGGTAGCCGCTGCAATAGGCCGCCTGGGTGGAGTCGAGCACCACGTCGGCTACCGGCTTCGCCAGCTCGACACGCTGCACGCCTTCCACATGCAGGGCGGCAAACAGCGCGCTACGACGGATATCCCGGCCGATGCGGCGCTGGGTAGCGATGTAGCTCTGCAACGAAGCCTCGGCAGCCTGCTGGATCAACTCGGCCTCCGGCCCCGGGTAGATGTAGAGCACGGCATCGACCTGGTAAGGCACGATGGCGGCGGACTGCACCGTGAGGCGGTCGCCTACCGGGCGCACATCCTCATCGTTCAGAGCCGTGCGCACCGCCTGGAGCAGCTCTTCCGAGGCAGCGCCGTTGCCCTCGGAGGACAGCACGCTGACCAGTGCTTCGCACGGCTGCGGGCTGACCGCCGAGACGTCGGCGATGCGCCCGTCGGCGCCGAGCGCGAAGGCCACATAGGCGTTGCGCGGGCCGGCCACCGAAAGCTGATCGAAGGCCAACTGGGTGCGGTTGCGCAGCGAGTCGTCGCCCTCCAGCACGGCCGGTGTCGGCGGCGAGGTGGTGGCGTCCGCCTGCTGGATCACCAGGCGCTTGACGTTGTAACCGGCGGCCAGTTGATCGAGGTCGCCCTGGGTCGCGTAGCCGAGCATCACGGCACGGGCAGCGTCGTTGATCCGGGCGCGCAGCAGCAGCTCCCGGTAGGCCGCCAACTCCAGCAGCTTGACCACCGGATCGGACTCCAGCGCGGCGCTCCAGGCCTCACCCATGGCACTGCGGAAATCTGCCAGCAGCTCGTCGTAGAGGCTCTCGTAGTCGAGGTTTTCCACCACTTCCGGGGCGGGCAACTGGGACAGGTCGATGAGGCTCATGCCGCCACCTCCAGACCGACTTCGTCACCCAGATAGATGCCGCGCAAGCGCAGCGAAACGCGTCCGCCCATCACCGCCGTCACCTGCACGGAACTCAGGCGCAGGCGCGGCTCCCAGCGGCCGATGGCGCGGGCCACTTCCGCCTGCACCGCGCCCTTCCAGCCCTCGGTCACCGGCAGGTCGACCATGCGCCGCAGGCGACTGCCGTACTCGGGGCGCATGCGTCGACTGCCCAGCGGCGTACCGAGGATGTCCTCGATGGATTGTTTCAGGTGTGCCAGCCCACTGAGCGGCTGACCGTTGCGCCGATCCATGCCGATCATGGCCGCGCCCTCCGCCACTCAGGGTGCGCACAGGAATCTTTGCCCATGGCAGGTCTCCAGAAATGCAAAGGCCCGCACATGGCGGGCCCGGGTTGATAATCGACTATCGTCAGTGGGTGTGGTGATTGCTGTTGCCGGCGGTGTCCATGATCGAGCCGGTGCTGCTGATATTGCCGTTCACCGTCAGCGCGCCCTTGATGTTCACCGGCCCGGTCAGCTGGATGCTCGCGGCAGAGACGGTCACCGCACCCGGATCGATCACCACCTGGGTGCCACCGACCTTCACCGTTGCACTGCCGGCAGGCAGTTGCAGGTCGTAGCGATGCGCCTGCCAGTCGTAGCTCAGCACCGCGCCATCGGGGAAATGCCAGCTCTCCACCTCACCGCGATTGTTCGGTGCAGCCGCTGCCGCCCCGAACAAACCGGGCACGAAGGTGCCCATCGCGGCCATGCCTGACGGGCTCAGCAATACGCCCTGCTCGCCCAGGCTCGGTGCGCGCCAGTGCCGAGCGGCACCAGCGGCCTGTGCGTGCCAGCGCACCCAGGCGCTGGTCCACTCGCCGGACCGCACGCGTACCCGCGCCGCCGCCAGGTCCACCGCTACCACCTCGCATGGCATGACCAGCGCAGCCAGCATGCGGTCGTGCTCGGCACTCACGTAGTCCTGGTTCATTGCAGCGCTCCAGGGTCGAAGTAGTCGTCCTCATGGCCGGGCCCGGTCTCGGGATCGAACCCCAGCACCAGGCTGCCCGGCGGCTGGTCTTCCCACGGCCATTCCGTTTCACCGAGCAATACCGGTTGCTGCCACTCGACCAGCCACGCCCGGCACGTCGCCAGCGCAGGACTTTCGCTGTCCGGCTGGGCCTGGATGAAGCTGACCGGCTCGAGTTCCAGCCCCCAGTTCTGGGCGCGCAATAGCATGGCCAGCGCGGCGACGTTGCGCAGTGCAAAGGCCTCGGCTTGTGCGTCATCCCTTGCTACCAGAATGCGCGCCTGGAGTCGGCAGACCAGTGCGGTCTGCCCATTGCCGGGATCACGGCCGGGTAGCAGGCCGGCGTACTCCAGCGCCAGCGCAGGAAGTGTCGCCGGCGCTTGCTTGAGTGGGCCACGCAGAAAGGCGCCGATCTCGGTCAGTCGCGTGGATAGCGCCTGCTCCACCGTGTCGAGCAGCAGGGCGAGGGTCAAAGGTTGTTCGGACATGTCGTCTCCTTGAAGCATCACTCTTGTCCGCGCTCGCTCGGCGGCAGTTCGCAGACGCCCAGGCGCTTCGCCGCCCAGCGTTCATAAAGGCCGACGGCGATCTCCGCACCGGCCGCCGCGGTCAGGCTGCCGATGGCCGCAGCGAGGGTCAGCGAGGCGCCGCAGGCCATGGCCAGGAACATCACCGCCATGCCGCAGACGATGGAAGCGCCGGAACGCAGCGCCAGGCGTCGCAGCAATCGCCAGCCGCCCAGGCCCGCCTTGTCGGCGCGCCACATTTCACCGCTGATGCCGCCCGCAACCGCAAGCAGGATCAGCCCCCACAAAGGCACGTCGGCCAGGGTCTGAGGTTCGTTGCCCATTGGCTCACCTTGGATAAAGACGCCCGCGAACGGGCGAAACCGGCGGCTATCAGCCGGCCGGGGATCACTGCCGACAAGCTCGCCGGCCGCCCGCCGAATCGGCGGTTCAAAAAACGCGGGCATGAAAAAGCCCGGCGCTGAGACCGGGCTTTTCGGGGTTTCGCGTTGTGCTCCCTGGGGACGCACCTTTACAAGAATGACTACTTTTTACCCCCCGATTCCCGCCGGAACAAGGCTTCTTAGGGAATGCGCTGCAATACGCAGATGACACACCTTAATGTGCTGTCGAAACGCCGAAATCCAGCGTCTGAAATTTCAGAGCACCTTGCTCATCAGCACGGTGGTAAAGCCGCTGTGCCACTCCTCATCCGGGTAGAAATCGACCTCCGCATAGCCCTGCTTGCCATAGAAAGCGCGCGCCTGCTGGTTGAAGGTGTCGGTCTCCAGCCGGGCCCGGGCGAAACCTGCTGCGCGGATATTCCGCTCCGCGTGATCCAGCAACACAGCGCCAATGCCGCGGCGCTGCTGGCCGGGTGAGACGTGCAGGGCATCGATGAAGTCGTCGCGCCAATCGAGCAGGCCGACGATCTCGCCATCGATGCAGGCGACCTGGAAATGCGGCAGGCGCTCGCGCACATAGGCGACGGTATGTGCGGAAGACTCGAAGCGCGCGATGGCTTGGGCACTGAGCGCGGGCTTCCAGGTGGCTTCATAGGTTTCGCCGAGGATGCGCAGGATGGCATCGGTGTCGGACGGTTCAGCGCGGCGGAGAAGAATAGGCGTTTTCATGGGGCGCGAGCATAGCTCAAGGCACCCCAGGAAAAGCACGAAGCCCGGCGCAGGGCCGGGCTTCGGAAGGGCAGGAAGGATTCAGGCAGCGCGGCGCATCAGCCGCGACTGGATGCTCTGGTGCGCCACATGCAGGCGCAGGTAGAAGGTGTTGCGGCTGCAGCGGCAGTGCCGGTACTTCTGTGCGGCTTCGCTGTCGCGGTTGAGGTAGTGCTCGGTGACGACGTCCTTCTGCTCGTCCGGCAACTGGTTGATGATCAGGTCCAGTTCGGCGACGCGGTCGAGGATCACCTTGCTGCCCCGGGTACCGCGGATCATTTCGCCCCTGTTGGCAATCATCATCGCCAGCAGGTTGCCCCCCGCGTAACCACCGCCGGCGCTACCCGGATTGTGCATTTCCTCGGCCCAGAGCTTGAGCATTTCATCGATTGGCTTGATCACGGCATTGCTCCCTGGCGGCTCAGTGCCGCCGCTCCAGTTCGTCCATTGCCTGGCAGTCGATGCAGCGCGTACAGCCCGGCGCGGCCAGTCGACGTGCGGGTGGAATATCGTCGCCGCAGTCTTCGCAATACTCGGCGGAGCTGACCGCCAGGCGGGAACGGCGGCTGTGCAGCAGGTCTTCGATCCGGTCGAGCACCAGATCGTTGGCGTAGTCAGCGATATCAGCCACGACGCACCTCCGTATCGACGGCGGGTACGCAATGCCTGGCGTGTTGCAGGTGTTGATTCATGAAGGTCCTCCTGGCGACCTGCCCTCCGTGGTCGCCGAGCCTTCGGTCGGCCTGTGGTGGTCAGTCGCGATCTGTTCGTCGCGGACGCCTGACCATCGTGGCGGCGTCCCTTGCCGGTGCGCGGGCAGCACCTCCCTGGCCTGCCCGCGCCCTCCAGCCTGCCCGGCGCATCGCGCTTCGCAGGCAACCCGCGGCGTCCTTGCCGCGGAGAGGGGGAAGCCGTTCGCCTCCCTTCAGCCGAACCGGTATTCATCGCTTCGGTCGGCTGCTGGCTTTATGATTACAACTATGGCTATATTTAGTCAACACCAAAGCTATTTACAGCCTACAACCCAGGAGGTAGAGTGCCCCCATGGAAAACTCACCCTCATCGACGCTGGCAGACCGCCTCAAACAGGCGATGGCCTCGCGTAACCTGAAACAGGAAACCCTGGCCGAAGCCGCCGGGGTTTCGCAGAACACCATCCACAAGCTGACCTCGGGCAAGGCGCAGAGCACGCGCAAGCTGATCGAGATCGCCAGCGCCCTGGGCGTCTCGCCGACCTGGCTGGCGACCGGAGAAGGCTCGCCGGCGGCCACCACCAGCGCGCCGGTAGTGCGTCCGGCCGATGGCAGCCCGCTGCGGCTGGAACCGCTGCACCCATGGGATAGCGACACACCGCTGGACGAGGACGAAGTGGAACTACGCCTGTACAAGGAAGTGGAACTGGCGGCTGGCGCCGGCCGCACCGCGGTGCGCGAGATAGAGGGGCGCAAGCTGCGTTTCTCGTACGCCACCTTGCGCGCTGCGGGGGTCGACCCGGCGGCGGCGATCTGCGCCCAGCTCACCGGCAACAGCATGGAGCCGCTGATCATGGATGGCTCCACCATCGGCATCGACACGGCCACCACGCATATCACCGACGGTGAGATCTACGCCCTGGAACACGAGGGTATGCTGCGGGTGAAGTTCGTCTATCGCCTGCCTGGCGGCGGCATCCGCCTGCGCAGCTTCAACCGCGATGAATACCCTGACGAGGAGTACCCGGCGGAGCAGTTCGACAGCGGGCAGATCCGCATGATCGGCTGGGTGTTCTGGTGGTCGACGGTACGCCATCGCCGCGCACCGACCCTGGTTCGCTGAGCGTCGCCTGCTGGTAATGAACCCCGCTTCGGCGGGGTTTTCTCTGCGCGGCGATTGAAAAGAAATACAACCTTTGCTATATTTTCTCCTGTCGCCACCACCATCGGAACAGGAGAGTCCCATGCAGTCGACCACCGATATTCGCCCCGCCCCGCGCCCGGAGACGGTGAGCCTGGTCTATCAGATCTTCGGGGACGTCCTGGTGCCGCTGGAGCAGGTGCGCGAGCGCTGGTTCCGCAACCTGAACCGGGAGAATTTCAGCAAGGCGTTGTCCTGCGGGCGCATCGCCCTGCCGGTGACCACGCTGGATGACAGCCACAAGGCGATGCAGTACGTCGCGGTGGATCATCTGGCGGCTTATGTGGAAGAGCGCTCGCAGAAGGCCGATGCCGCGTTGGCCCAGCGCAAGGCGGGCTTGCAGGTGGTGGAGGCGCGGCAGGCAGGTTAAGTCCCAGCGTGCGATACATCATGTGCTGTGCCATTAGGGCGCTTCGGCGCGGGGATCAGCCCTCTCCTCAAGGAAGAGTGGCAATCTGGAGTCGACAGTAAGTCACTTAGGCAAGCGGCAATCACAAAAGTAAAAGCCCCGCCGAAGCGGGGCTTTTTCAGTCAATCAGCAACTCAATCGCGACCATGCGCCTTGGCAGTGTGCTCGGCCAGCGCGACGGCGCGGAACATGGCGCGGCGCTTGTTGATGGTTTCTTCCCACTCTGCCGCCGGCACCGAGTCGGCGACGATACCGCCGCCGGCCTGCACGTGGAGTTCGCCGTTCTTGATCACCGCGGTGCGAATGGCGATGGCGGTATCCATGTTGCCGTTCCACGCGAGATAGCCCACGGCGCCGCCGTAGACGCCACGCTTGACCGGCTCCAGCTCGTCGATGATTTCCATGGCGCGGATCTTCGGTGCGCCGGACAGGGTGCCGGCCGGCAGGATGGCGCGCAGCGCGTCCATTGCCGAGAGCTCCGGCTTGAGCTGGCCGTTGACGTTGGACACGATGTGCATGACGTTGGAGTAGCGCTCGATCACCATCTGCTCGGTGACCTTCACGCTGCCGGTCTGCGACACGCGACCGACGTCGTTGCGGCCCAGGTCGATGAGCATCAGGTGCTCGGCGATTTCCTTGGCGTCGGACAGCAGGTCTTCTTCCAGCGCGCGGTCGGCCTCTTCGGTCGCGCCACGCGGGCGGGTGCCGGCGATCGGGCGAACGGTGACTTCGCCATCTTCGACGCGCACCAAGACTTCCGGCGAGCTGCCGACGACATGGAAGTCGCCGAAGTTGAAGAAGTACATGTACGGCGTCGGGTTGAAGCAGCGCAGCGCGCGGTAAAGGTCGATGGGCGCAGCGCTGAAGTCGATGGACATGCGCTGCGACGGTACGACCTGCATGCAGTCACCGGCGAGGATGTATTCCTTCACGGTATCCACCGCCCGCTCGTAGTCCTCGCGGGTGAAGCTGGCGCGGAATTGCGGCTCCGGGGCGTTGACGGCGCTGAAGTCCAGGCCGCGGCGCGGAGTGATCGGCTGGCGCAGGCGCTCCAGCAGCTCGTCCAGTTGCGCCAGGCCCTTGTCGTAGGCATCGGCCTGGGCCGGGTCGGCAAGGACGATCGCGTGCATCTTGCCGGCGAGGTTGTCGAACACCACCACGGCATCAGAAACCATCAGCAGGATGTCGGGGTTGTTCAGCGGATCGGGGTTCGGGCACTGCGCCAGGCGCTGCTCGACATAGCGCACGCAGTCATAGCCGAAGTAGCCAACCAGGCCGCCGTTGAAGCGCGGCAGGCCGGCGATGGTCGGCACGCGGTAGCGATCCTTGAACGCTTCGACGAAGGCCAGCGGGTCGGCACATTCGAAGCTCTCGGTCTCGACGCCGTCGACCTTGATGCTCGCCTGGTGGCCGTAGACGCGCAGCACGGTGCGGCTGGGCAGGCCGATGATCGAGTAGCGACCCCACTTCTCGCCGCCCTGCACGGATTCGAGCAGGTAGGTGTTCGGACCGTCGGCAAGCTTGAGGTAGATCGACAGCGGTGTGTCGAAGTCGGCAAGGGTTTCGCAGGTCAGAGGAATGCGGTTGTAGCCTTCGGCGGCCAGGCGCTGGAATTCTTCGCGGGTCATGATCAGCCTCGTGGAATAAGAGCCTGTTTAGGATCTCGCGAGCTAGAGCGGAACAAGGCGAAATCGCTTGAGAGAGCGGAGTTTACACGCAGTAAATGAGCATCTCGAAAGCGATTTCAACGCAGTGCCGCCGACGCGCAGCAGATAGTAAACGGGCTCTGAGGGGGAAACGGACTTGGGTGCACACACGCCGGTCGTACCGGCCAAAGGATGTCAGGCGCGCCAGCGCCAGCGGGCCAGGGCCTTGATGACTTTCATCCAGAGTGTGTGGGGAGCCGTTTCCACGGTGCTGTCTCGCTGAGCGGGTTTTGAAGCGGAGTCGGGCAACACTATCGCTTTGCCCGAGTCGAAGCAAGGCAGCAGATGGCGCAGGTCGTCGAGCACCAGCGTCGGGGTTTCTTCGGCAATGGGGCGGCCGTGGTTGTAGCCGTAGCTCAGGCCAACGCTGCGCACGCCGGCGGCCTTGGCCGCAAGGATGTCGTTGCGCGAGTCGCCGACGAACAGCGCCTGCTCTGCCGATACACCGGCCATCTTCATTACGAACAGCAGCGCGGCCGGGTCGGGCTTCTGCTGCGGCAGGGTGTCGCCGCCGATGATCCAGCGGAAGAACTTGCCCAGCTTCATCTCGTCCAGCAGCGGACCGACGAAGCGCTCGGGCTTGTTGGTGATCAGCGCCAGCTCGACGCCGCGCTTCTTCAGCCACTTCAGCGTCTCGATGACGCCGGGGTAGACCACGGTCAACGCGTGGCTGTCGGCGTAGGCGTCCATGAAGAGTTCCAGCGCGCGCTCGGTGTCTTCCTCGCTGACACTTTCATGCTCGATGTCGCCCGCCAGGGCGCGGCGCACCAGCACGCGCGCGCCGTTGCCGACCCAGTGACGCACGGCGTCCAGGCCGGCCGGCTGGCGCCCGAGCGCCAGCAGCATCTTGTCCACCGCCGCGGCGAGGTCGGGGACCGAGTCCACCAGGGTGCCGTCCAGGTCGAACATCACCAGACGCGGCAGCCCGGCGAACGGCAGTTGTGCAGCGCTCATCACTGGCGCGCCTGCGCCAGCTCGGCATGCATGGCGCGAATGACCTCGGCGTAGTCCGGTGCGTTGAAGATGGCGGAACCGGCGACGAAGGTGTCGGCGCCAGCAGCGGCGATCTCGCGGATGTTCTTCACGTTCACCCCGCCGTCGATTTCCAGGCGGATATCGCGGCCGGAAGCGTCGATCAGCGCGCGGGCTTCATGCAGCTTGTCGAGAGTGCCGGGGATGAACTTCTGCCCGCCGAAGCCGGGGTTCACGCTCATCAGCAGGACCATGTCGACCTTGTCCATCACGTACTTCAGCGTGTCCAGCGGGGTGGCCGGGTTGAATACCAGCCCGGCCTTGCAGCCACCGTCCTTGATCAGTTGCAGGGAGCGGTCGATGTGCTGGGTGGCTTCGGGGTGGAAGGTGATGTAGGTGGCGCCGGCTTCGATGAAGTCGCCGATGATGCGATCCACCGGGGAAACCATCAGGTGCACGTCGATGGGCGCGGTGACGCCGTACTTGCGCAGGGCCGTACAGACCATCGGGCCGATGGTCAGGTTCGGCACGTAGTGGTTGTCCATCACATCGAAGTGGACGATGTCGGCGCCGGCGGCGAGCACCTTGTCGACGTCCTCGCCCAGACGGGCGAAATCGGCGGACAGGATCGACGGAGCGATGGCGTAGGGTTGCATGGCGCACCTCTGTGGGCGGAAATCACGGATGGCGCGCATTGTAGCCGCTCGGACGGCTGGAAGGGGACTGGGCCGATAGTCGATGCCGAGCGGGGCAAGCCCAGGCGGAAATTCAGGCAAAAAAAATCGCGGACCGGTCCCGCCGCCGTGGGTGAGCACGGCGACGGGAACGTCCGCGAAACACTGTGAACTCAGGAAGTCGGGGCGGTACGCAGTTTCTCGCTGCGGCCGCGCAGCCACTCGAGGGTCAGCAGGAGCAGGACGGAGAAACCGATCAGCAGGGTCGCCGCGGCGGCGATGGTCGGGCTGAGGTTCTCGCGGATGCCGCTGAACATCTGGCGCGGCAGGGTGGCCTGCTCGGGGCCGGCAAGGAACAGGGTCACCACGACTTCATCGAAGGACGTGGCGAAGGCGAACAGCGCACCGGAAATCACGCCGGGAGCGATCAGCGGCAGGGTGACCTTGAAGAAGGTCAGCACCGGCGGCGCGCCCAGGCTGGCGGCGGCGCGCACCAGGTTGTAGTTGAAGCCCTGCAGGGTCGCCGACACGGTGATGATGACGAAGGGCACACCGAGCACCGCGTGGACGATGATCAGCGAGATATAGCTGTTGCCCAGGCCCAGCGGCGCGAAGAACAGGTAGCTGGCCACGCCGATGATCACCACCGGCACGACCATCGGCGAGATCACCAGGCTCATGATCAGCGCCTTGCCGCGGAAGTCGCCGCGGGTCAGGCCGATCGACGCCAGGGTGCCGAAGACCATCGCCAGCACGGTGGCCGCCGGGGCGACGATGATGCTGTTGGTCAGCGCGCGCATCCACTCGGCAGAGTTGAAGAAGTCGGCGTACCAGCGCAGGGAGAAGCCCTGCAGCGGATAGACCAGGAAGGTGCCGGAGTTGAACGACAGCGGCACGATGACCAGTACCGGCAGCACCAGGAACAGCAGGATCAGGCCGCAGAGGATGCGCAGGGTGTAGAACCACACGCGCTCGATCGGGGACATGTAGGGGCTCAGCATCTTCTTCTCCTCATCAGCCCAGGCGCAGGCGGCTCGCGCCCACCAGCCAGCCATAGATCACATAGAGCACCAGGGTGGCGAACAGCAGCAGGCCGCCCAGGGCCGTGGCCATGCCCCAGTTGATGGTGGTGTTGGTGTAGAAGGCGACGAAGTAGCTGACCATCTGGTCGTTCGGGCTGCCCAGCAGCGCCGGGGTGATGTAGTAGCCGATCGACAGGATGAACACCAGCAGGCAACCGGCGCCGACACCGGCCACGGTCTGCGGGAAGTAGACCTTCCAGAAGCTGGCGAACGGGTGGCAGCCCAGGGAAATCGCGGCGCGCATGTAGCTGGGGGAAATGCCCTTCATCACGCTGTAGATCGGCAGGATCATGAACGGCAGCATGATGTGCACCATGGAGATGTACACGCCGGTGCGGTTGAACACCAGCTGCAGCGGCTGGTCGATCAGGCCCATCTTCAGCAGCGCGCCGTTGATCAGGCCGCCCGACTGCAGCAGCACGATCCACGCGGCGACGCGCACCAGGATCGAGGTCCAGAACGGCAGCAGCACCATGATCATCAGCAGGTTGGACTTGCGCGTCGGCAGGATCGCCAGCAGGTAGGCCAGCGGGTAGGCCAGCGCCAGGCAGATCAGGGTGATCACCGCGCCCATCCAGAAGGTGCGGGCGAAGATGTCCAGGTAGATCGACTGGTCAGGCGTGGCGCGGGCGATCTCGCCCAGGTCGTCGATGCGGTGATCGAGCGCCGCCAGCAGGTAATAGGGCGTGACGGAGCTGGCGTTGCGGCGGATCGCCTGCCAGTAGGCCGGGTCGCCCCAGCGCTCGTCGAGGGCTTCCATGGCGTCCTTGTACGACGCCGGCTGCTCCTTGAACGGCAGCGCGCGGGCAGTCTTGGACAGCAGGCTGCGGTAGCCGGCCAGTTCCATGTTCAGGCGCTTGGACAGGTCACCGATGGTCTGGTTCTTGCGCGCAGCGACCAGGTCTTCACTCAGCGCCTTGTACACCGCGTCCGAGGGCAGCGATTTGCCGTCCCATTCAGCGATGGCATTGACCGTCAGCGGCATCGCGCCGACGACCTCGGGGTTGTTCACGCTCTTGTAGAGCAGCGCCGCGATGGGCACCAGGAAGGTCAGCAGCAGGAAGACCAGCAGGGGCAGCACCAGCGCCTGGGACTTCAGACGGTTCATCCGCTCCGCGCGCGCCAGGCGCTGCTTGAGGGTGGGGCCGGCGACCTCGTTCAGAGACACAGCGGTGGCCATAGCGAACTCCGGTAAAACAGGCCGCCTTAGGAGCGGCCAAGGTGTGGTGTCAGGAGGAGCCGCCGCGAGGGGGAACGGCGGCTCCGGTCCGTCGCGGCTCGGGCAGCCGCGACGGTTAGGACGTTACGCGAGTCGTCGACAAAACTGAGCGAAGCGGTTCTGGCTAGGCGCCTGGCTGCAGACAGTACCCGGCCAGGCAACAACGCCAGAACAGTTTTGCCGGCGACTCTTACTTGGCAGCCCAGGCGTTGAAGCGCTGCTCCAGCTGCTCGCCGTAGTCAGCCCAGAAGGTCACGTCCATGCCCACCTGGCCCTGCATGTTTTCCGGGGTGGTCGGCATGTCTTTCAGCAGGTCCTTGCTCAGCAGCGGTACGGCGTTCTTGTTGACCGGGCCGTAGGCGATGTTCTCGGAGTAGGTCTTCTGCTGCTCGGGCTGGACCGAGAAGGCGATGAACTTCAGGCTCTCGTCCTTCTTCTTGGCGCCTTTGGGGATGGCCCAGGCGTCGAAGTCGTAGATGCCGCCGTTCCAGACGATCTTCAGGTTGCTCTCTTTCTGCACGGCGGCGATGCGGCCGTTGTAGGCAGAGCTCATGACCACGTCACCGGAGGCGAGGTACTGCGGCGGCTGGGCGCCGGCTTCCCACCACTGGATGTTCGGCTTGATCTGGTCGAGTTTCTTGAAGGCGCGGTCCTGGCCTTCTTTGGTGGCCAGCACCTTGTAGACGTCCTTGGGCGCGACACCGTCGGCCATCAGGGCGAATTCCAGGGTGTACTTGGCGCCCTTGCGCAGGCCGCGCTTGCCCGGGAATTTCTGGGTGTCCCAGAAATCGGCCCAACTGGTCGGCGCGCTCTTCAGTTTGTCGGCGTTGTAGGCCAGTACGGTAGACCACACGAAGAAGCCGACGCCGCAGTTGCTGACGGCGCCCGGCACATAGTCTTCGGCCTTGCCGAGGATGGCCGGGTCGATTTCTTCGAACAGGCCTTCGTCACAGCCGCGGGCCAGTTCCGGCGATTCGACTTCCACCAGGTCCCAGGAGACGCTGTTGGTGTCGACCATGGCCTTCACCTTGGCCATCTCGCCGTTGTATTCGCCGGCGACGATCTTGTTGCCGGTGGATTTTTCGTAGGGCTCGTAGAACGCCTTCACCTGGGCGTTCTTGTTGGCACCGCCGAAGGACACCACGGTCAGGTCGGTGGCGGCCATGGACTGGGCCGCAAAGGCCACGCCCAGAGTCAGCGCTGCGAGTTTGAGCCCCGATGCTTTCAAGGACTTCGACATTATTGTTGTCTCCACAGTGTGCAGTTTGTTTTTCTTGGATGCGTCCGGGAGTGGCCGGTCCGCTTTCGTTACGCCGCGGACAGAGGGTCGAGCGCGCGGACGTGCTCGACTTCCCAGCCCAGCGGAACCACGTCGCCAACACTGAGCGCGGGATCGAGCTCGGCGATCGGCTGTTTGACGAAGAAATCGGTACGGCCGCAGACCTCCAGGCGAATGCGCACGTGGTCGCCCAGGTAGATGAATTCGGCGACACGGCCGGAGAAGCGGTTCACGCAGTTTTCACTGTGGCCGTTGAGGCGCACGCGCTCTGGGCGGATCGACAGGCTGACGGTGTCGCCGACATTGCCGACGTTGACCGCCAGCGCCTCGACCTTCTCGCCACGGGCCAGGCCAACGGTGCAGCGGTCGCCATCGCGGGCCTGGAGCTGGCCGGCGATGCGGTTGTTCTCGCCAATGAAGTTGGCGACGAAGGAGTTGCGCGGGTGCTCGTAGAGCTCGGCCGGCGGGGCGATCTGCTGGATCTCGCCCTGGTGGAACACGGCCACGCGGTCGGACATGGTCAGGGCTTCGCCCTGGTCGTGGGTCACGTAGACCACGGTCACGCCCAGGCGCTGGTGGATGTGCTTGATCTCCATCTGCATGTGTTCACGCAGCTGTTTATCCAGCGCACCCAGGGGTTCGTCCATCAGCACCAGTTGCGGCTCGAAGACCAGCGCGCGGGCCAGGGCCACACGTTGCTGCTGGCCACCGGAAAGCTGGGCGGGATAACGGCCGGCGAAGGTGTCGAGCTGGACCATCGACAGCGCACGCTTCACGCGCTCGCTGACATCGGTCTTGCTCATGCCGCGCACGGAGAGCGGGAAGGCCAGGTTCTCGGCCACCGTCATGTGCGGGAACAGCGCATAGTTCTGGAACACCATGCCGATGTCGCGCTTGTGCGGGGGGACGTTGTTGATGGCGCGGCCGGCGAGCTGGATTTCACCGGCGGTAGGAGTTTCGAAACCGGCCAGCATCATCAGGCTGGTGGTCTTGCCGGAACCGGACGGCCCCAGCAGTGTCAGGAATTCGCCTTTGCGAATGTCCAGATTGAGGTCCTTCACGATGAGGGATTCGCCGTCGTAGCTCTTCTGCACGCCACGGAAACTCACCAGCACATCGTTTGCCTGATTCTCGGCCATCACCGCACCTTTGTTTTTTTGTAAATGCCGTTGATCTCAAGCCTAGAGAAGCTGGACCCGCGCGCAAATCGGGCGGTATGAGAGATTGCTATAAGGCTTAGAGAGGATGCTTTGTAGGGATCGCCCTACAAAAATCAGGGAAACCGACTGCCGACCAGCTATTGGTCGGCAGTCCGCGGCTCAGCGCTTGGCCCAGGCCTGGAAGCGCTTCTCCAGGGCATCGCCGTGCTCGGCCCAGAACGCCACGTCCATGCCGACGGCATTGGCGATGTTCTGCGGCGCGGTCGGCAGGTTGGCAGCCACGTCCGGCGCCAGCAGCTCCACCGCCTTGCGGTTGGTCGGGCCGTAGGAAATGTTTTCGGCGAAGGCCTTCTGCTGTTGCGGCTGGCCGGCGAAGTTGACGAATTGCTCGGCCAGTTCCTTCTTGAATACGCCCGAGGGCAGCGCCCAGAAATCGAAGTCGTAGATACCGCCGGCCCAGACCATGCGGAAGCCCTTCTGCTCGCCCTGCGCGGCGGCGATCCGGCCGTTGTAGGCGGAGCTCATCACCACGGTGCCGTCGGCGAGATCACGGACCGGGTCCTGCCCGGATTTCCACCAGTTGATGTTCGGCTTCAGTTCGTCGAGCTTGCGGAAGGCGCGGTCGACGCCGTCATTGTTGGCGAGCACCTTGTAAACGTCCCTGGGCGCGACACCATCGGCCATCAGGGCGAATTCCAGGCTGTACTTCGCGCCCCAGCGCAGGCCGCGCTTGCCGGGGAATTTCTTCGTGTCCCAGAAATCCGCCCAACTGCTGGGCGTGCCCTGCAGCTTGTTCTGGTTGTAGGCCAGCAGCGTGGTCCAGACGAAGATGCCGACGCCGCATGGCTGCACTGCGCCGGGAACGAAATCGGCGGTGTTGCCCAGGGTCTTGGGGTCAAGCTTCATGAACAGCCCTTCCTCGCAGCCGCGCGCGAGTTCGGGGGCCTCGACTTCCACCACGTCCCAGGACACGTGGCTGATTTCCACCATGCGCTTGAGCTTGGCCAGGTCGCCGTTGTAGGAGCCGTGGACGACGGCGTTGCCGGTCACTTCCTTGAACGGTTTGTAGAAGGCCGCCTCCTGGGCTTCCTTGTTCGCGCCACCGAAGGAAATCACCGTAACGTAGTCCGCCAGCGCCGGCATCGCAGCGCTCCCCAGCAGGCCGAACAGCAGCCCTCCCCTTACCGCTCGCAACATCTTCTTCTCCTTGTTATCACGACGTACCGCATGAAGCGGGCAATGATTCCCTGCCTCACGCCCGCTAGATAGACGGTTTGTTACAGAAATCGGACACGTCGCACAGAGTGAAGGGAAAATTCAGCGAGCCATCTGCCGCAGATCAAACCGGCGGCACGGGTCGGTCAGACGAGCTTGTGCTCCATGGCGTAGCGCACCAGATCGGCCACCGAGTTGGCATTGAGTTTCTGCATCAGCCGCGCCTTGTGGGTACTGATGGTCTTGCTGCTGACCGCCAGTTGCTGGGCGATCTCGTTGACGCCCTCGCCGTGCACCAGGCGCTCGAACACCGAGAACTCGCGCTCGGAAAGCAGCGCATGGGGCGGCCGCGAATCGGTGAGGCCGACTTCGAAGACCATGCGGTCGGCGAGGTCCGGGTCGATGTAGCGGCCACCGCTGGCGACCTTGCGGATCGCCGTGAGCAGCAGCGCCGGGTCGCTGTCCTTGGTGGCGTAGCCAGCGGCGCCGACCTTCAGCGCGCGGGCGACCATCTGCACCTCGTCGTGCATCGACAACATCAGGATCGCCGGCGGATTGTTCAGCGCGCGGATACGCGGGATGGCCTCAAGGCCGTTGACGCCGGGCATCGAGATATCCAGCAGGACCACTTCGCAGGGGGTCTGGCGCAGGTTCTCGAGCAGTTGCTCGCCATTGGTGGCCTCGCCGACCACCTGCAGGTCCTTGGCCATGCCGATCAGTTGCTTGATGCCCTCGCGCACGATCGTATGGTCTTCCGCCACCAGCACTCGAATCACTGCCCTTCCTCCCGCTTCGCACTTGTCATTGTCATTGTCGTTATCGATGCCGATGCCGTTGTCGCCCGGTTAGGCGCTTCGGGAGCGCAGCGGCACCCGGATCCACAGCGTGGTGCCCTCCCCAGGCTGGCTGTCGATCTGCAGGGTGCCGCCGAACATCAGCACCCGCTCGCGCATACCCACCAGGCCGAAGGAAACACCCTGGCGCGTGGCCTGCGGATCGAAGCCCACGCCGTCATCGGCGATACGCAGGCACAGCTCGCTGCCCTCGACGCTCAGCTGCAGTTCCACAGTATGCGCCTGGGCATGGCGCATCACATTGGTCAGCGCCTCCTGGAGGATGCGGAACAGGCCGATGGCCTTGGCGTCCGACAGCTCCGGCGGGTTCTCCGGCACCTCCACCAGGCAGGGAATCTGCGTGCGCGATTCGAAGCGGCGCGCCTGCCACTCCACCGCCGAACCGATGCCTGCATCGAGGATCGGCGGGCGCAGCGCAGTGGCCACATCGCGCACCAGCTGGAACAACTGGGCGATAAGACGCTTCATGTTATCCAGGCGCTCGCGCAGGCCCGCGTCCAGTTCGCCATAGGCCAGTTCGCACATCGAGGTTTCCAGCTTCAGCACGGTAAGCACCTGGCCCAGTTCATCGTGCACCTCGCGGGCGATGCGTGCTTTCTCCTCCTCCCGCACGCTCTCCAGATGCGCCGAGAGCTCGCGCAGTTGCGCGCGGGAATCCTGCAGTTCGAGTTCGATCTGCTTATGCTCGGTGATGTCCCAGACCACGCCGTCCCAGGCCGAACGACCGTCGTCCAGGGTCCGCACCGTCGCCTTGATGTCGACCCAACGTGGCTCGTTGCTGCGGGTGAGGATGCGGCCCTGCCACAGCCAGTTGCGCCGGCCCTCTACTGCCTCGAGCTGGCTGGCGAGATAGCCCTCGCGCTCGGACGGGTGCACCAGGCCCATGATGCCCAGGCCGCTTTCGCGCAGGTAACCGGGCGAGTAACCCAGCGAGGTTTCGCTGCCGCCAGTGATGAAGCTGATGTAGGCGAAATCGGAGTCATCGTCCGGCGCATTGGGCTCCAGGCGGAACACCAGCCCCGGCACGTTGGCGGCGATGCCCTGCAGGCGGGCCTCGCTCTCTTCCAGCGCGGCGCGGGCGCGGCGGCGTTCGGTGACGTCGCTGAGGAAGACCAGCAGGTACTCCGAATCACCGAAGCGCAGGAAGCTCAGCGAGACGTCGGCCGGCAGCCATTGGCCGTCGGCGCGCAGGCAGCGGGTTTCGAAGCTCAGCGGAGCTTCGTCGGCGTTGCGCGCACGGCGCCAGAGGTTGAGCCAGCGGTCCATGTTCAGCGTCGGCTCGAAGTCTGCCAGCGGCCGATCCACCACGGCGCCCGCGGCATAACCGAGCAGCTCCTCGGCGGCGCGGTTGGCGTAGCGCACATGGCTGTCCCAGTTGACCCAGAGGATGCCGACGGTGCTGCTGTCGATGGCGAACTGGGTCAGGCGCAATGCCTGCTCGGCGGCCTGGCGCAGTTCGATGTCGCGGCGTGCCGCCAGCAGGCGCGACTCCAATGCACGGTGCTGCCGACGCAGCCAGAGCAGCGCAGCAACGGCGAACAAAAGCAGCAGGCCGAGCAGGATGCAGAGGTTCTGCCAGAAGCCGGGCGAGGAGCCCAGACGCGGGTAGGTCGGTTGCAGCCAGCGTTCGTGGAGCTGGTCGAGGTCCTTGGCCGGCACCGCGCGCAGGGCCGCGTCGATGATCCCGGCCAATTCCGGCAAGCCGCGCCGCGTCGCCACGCGCAGCAATTGCGGATAGCCGATGTCGGCCACCACCCAGAGGCCGGTGAATTCGGTTTCGCGGGTCAGCCGCGCCAGCTGCGCCTCATCGATCACCGCGTAATTGGCCTCGCGGCCCAGCACCTTGCGCAGCACTTCGCGGTCGCTGTCGACGATCTGCAGGGTCAAGCCCGAATAGGTACTGCGCAAGTAATCCACCACCGGGCCGGGCCCCCGCACAGAGACCGATTCGCCCTCGCGCAGGTTGTCCAGCTCCACGGACGTACCGCTGCGGCGGTCGCCCACCACCAGCCGCGGTACGCGCAGATAGGGATCGGAGAACAGCCAGTCGCGAAGGGTCGAGGGCGTCTGGCTGACGCCGGGCGCCAGGTCGATTTCGCCGCTGTGCACGGCTCGCTCCAACGCGGCCTGGTCCGGGTAGGTGTGCCACTCGAGGCTGACCCCCATGGCCTTGGCCAACCATTCCAGCAATTCCACGTTGGCCCCGGAGAGCTGCTGCAGCCGGCGATCCTGTTGCACATAGGGCGCCTCCAGTACGGCGCCCACGCGCAGTTGCGGATGCTCGGCAACCCAGGCGCGCTGCGCTTCGTCCAGCGCCAGTGGCGGCACGGCGGTTTCCGCCACGGCCAGCAGCGGCAGGCATAGGAACCACGCCAGGCAGGCTTTCCAGAACACACGACTCATGCCGACAACACCATGGATTTCACTCGGGTCAAAGCAAAGGGCCGGCATACCTTACCGCAACCCCGGTTGAACCCGGCACGCCTGCGCCTGACAAAGCTAATACAAGCCGCTAGGCTGGCCGCACTCGCGCCCCGCCGCGTGCTGCCCGCCAGACAGGGATATCACCGATGCCGCATTTGTCTCGACCGACGCTTCTCGCCCTTTGCCTGACCCTCGGCCTGTCGCCGCTGGGCATCAGTCGGGCCGAAGATGCCAAGCAAGCCACCGACGAAAAACCGGCCACGGCACCGGTGGTGCGCCAGGCAGTGAACGAGCGCACCCAGGATGAAGCCAACGGTCTGGTGCGCCAACTCCCAGAAAGTGAGCGGCAGGAACTCAAGGCCGGTGAAGAAACCTTCCTTGCCCTCTGGCTTCCCGCCAATACCGCCGACGCGCAAGGCGCTGTGATCCTCATCCCCGGCGATGGCGAAAGTGCGGACTGGCCGGTAGCGATCAGTCCGTTACGGCGCAAGCTGCCCGATGCCGGCTGGCAGACTCTGGCCATCACGCTGCCCGACCCGCAGAGCACCGCGCCAATTCCACGCCCGAAGGAATCGCCCGACAAGGCCAGCGCCGATATCGACGCCTCCGCCGCCGACAGCGCCAGCAAGCCGGAAGTGAAAGGTAGCCAAGGCAGCGCGACGCCTACTCCGGAAAGCACCGCCGAGACCGGCAGTGCAGAACCCGCCCAGGCCAGCCCGGAAACCCCGCCACCGCCCACCGACCCGGTGGAACTGCGCAAGGCCCACGCCGAACGGGTGCTGTCCCGCGTCCAGGCAGCGGTCGAGCTGGCGCAGCAGCACAAACCCAGGACCATCGTCCTGCTTGGTCACGGTACGGGCGCCTATTGGGCCACTCGCTACCTGGGCGAGCGCGCACCGGCGGACATCAAGAACCTGCTGCTGGTGGCGCCGGAGATGCCGCGCGACTTCAAACCGTCGCTGGACGAGACCGTCCCCTTGCTGAACCTCGCCACCGGCGATTTCTACTACAAGGACAAGGCAACCGATGTAGCGGCAGCCAAACTGCGCCTGCAAGCGAGCAAGCGGCAGAAAGCCCCCAACTATGTGCAGATCGGCATGAACGCCCTGCCAGCCGACCTGGGCACCGAGCAGGAGCAACTTTACCGGCGCATCCGCGGCTGGCTGTCGATGCACCTGGAGCCCATCGAGCAGCCCTGAGTCAGCGGAAGCCGCGACGCTGGCGCACCAGCAGGTAGGCCGCCTGGATCTCGCGGGTCTTGTTGGTCGCCGCAGCAATCCGCTCGGGGCTGGCACCCATGCCTTCGAGCTTGTCCGGGTGGTTCTGGCTGATCAGCTTGCGGTAGGCGCGCTTGATCTCCTCCGGCTCGCTCTCTGCCGTCACGCCCAGCAGTCGCAGCGCTCCGGTATAGGATTCGCGCGGAGTAGCCGGCGGCTTGGGCGGCTCGGCACCGGACGACATCGCCAACACCCTGGAGCGAGAAAGCCCCAGTGAATCGCCCCACTGCAGCAGCAGGTTCTTCTGCGCAGCGTTCGGCGCGCCGCCCGCCCAGACCATGCGCCAACACGCCTGTATCAGCCCTTCGGCAGTGGCCTCCTGGCCCTGCCGCTGGCGCAAGCCGACGTCGAGCAACTCTCCCCCCAGCTTGCCGCGACCGAAGGCATCGATGGCCTGGCGACGGGCCTTGTCATCCAGTTGCAGACGCTGCATTTCAGAACGCGCCTGCTGGATGTGCGCATCGACCACGCGACCGCGGCTCTTGGCCAGACGGCCGAGCAGCAGGAAGAGCAACTCCTGGTCACCGACCCGAGGACCACCGCGCAACTGCTCCAGCAGCCCCCGCCAGGTGCGCTGCTTCAGGCGCCGGTCGAGCACCTGGCCCAGCAACGCACCGAGCATGGCGCCCGGAATGCTCGCCAATGCCCATCCGGCGATGACGCCCACCAGGGTCCCCGGCCAGAACACCTCAGCCCTCCGCCAACTGGCGTTCGACATCTGCCAGGCGCTCGTGGGTGCCGACATCGATCCAGCGGCCACGATGGTGCACGCCACTCACGCGCCCTGCTTCCATCGCCTGGCGCAGCAGCGGCGCCAGCTTGAACGCGCCGGGCTGGCAGCCGTCGAACAGCTGCGGACGTAGAATGGCGATGCCGCTGTAGGTCAGGCTCGGCTGGCCTTCGCGGTAGTCACTGACGCGACCGTCATGCAGGCAGAAATCACCCCGAGCGTGGTGGCCGGGATTGTCCACCAGCACCAGGTGCGCCAGGTCGCCCTCGGCCAGCGCACCGTGCAGGCTTGCGTAATCGAAGTCGGTCCAGATGTCACCGTTGGCGATGACGAAGGCGTCGTCGCCCAGCAGAGGCAGCGCCTTGACGATGCCGCCGCCAGTTTCCAGCGGCTCGCCTTCGGACGAGTAGCGGATGCTCACGCCAAAGGGCGCGCCATCACCCAGGTGGTCTTCGATCTGCTGGCCGAGCCAGGCGTGGTTGATCACCAGCTGATCGAAGCCGGCCTGGCGCAACGCCCGCAACTGGTACTCGATCAGCGGCACGCCGCCAGCGCGCACCAGCGGCTTGGGTGTGTGCAGGGTCAGCGGGCGCAGGCGCTCGCCCTTGCCCGCGGCGAGGATCATGGCCTTCATGCGGGGTGGGTCTCGTCTTTGGGCAGGCTGGCCAGCAGCGCGGCGAGGTCGCCCAACTCCGGCCGGCGCGCGATGACGCTTTCCAGGTAGCGGAAGAAGCGTGGCACATCGCCCAGGTAGCGAGGCTTGCCATCGCGATGGCAGATGCGCGCGAAGATGCCGATCACCTTCAGATGACGCTGGGCACCCATCAGGTCGCTGGCGCGGAAGAAGGTCTCGAAGTTCTCCGGCAGCGGAATACCGGCTGCCTGGGCCTTGCGCCAGTAGCGCGAGAGGCCGTCGTGGACGCGCGGTTCCGGCCAACTGAGGAAGGCGTCCTTATAAAGGCAGGTCACGTCGTAGGTCACCGGACCGTAGACCGCATCCTGGAAATCGAGGATGCCGGGGTTCGGCTCGCTGAGCATCAGGTTGCGCGGCATGTAGTCGCGGTGTACCAGTACGCGCGGCTGCGCCAGGGCGCTGCGGACCAGCAGGTCGCAGGTGCGCTCCCAGCGAGCGAGTTGCTCGCCCTCCAGGGTCACGCCCAGATGGCGCTGCAGGTACCAGTCGGGGAACAACTGCAGCTCGCGGCGCAACAGGGCTTCGTCGTAGGCAGGCAGGCGCTGGGCGACATCGACCTGCTGGAAGGCCACCAGGGCATCCAGGGCGTTCTCGAACAGTTCCTCGGCATTCTGCGCAGTGAGCACATCCAGGTAAGTCTGACGCCCGAGATCATCGAGCAGCAGGAATCCCTGCTCGACATCCTCGGCCAGAATCTTCGGAACGTGCACGCCGGCCTCGGCCAGCAGGCCGGCGACCTTGATGAAGGGCCGGCAGTCTTCCTGGGGCGGCGGCGCGTCCATCACGATCAGGCTGCGGCCGGCGCCCTGCCAGCGAAAATAACGGCGGAAACTGGCGTCGCTGCTGGCCGCAGTGAGGCTGGCCTCGGGCACCTGCCCCCAGCCTTGCACGTTGAACACTGCGGGCAAACTCAAGTCCAACCAGCGGATCATCTGCTGGTAACGAGCATCCTCGGTCATTTTTCGGGGTTCTCCACGGCGCTAGCCGTTGCGCGGGTCATGCTTTATTATCCAGCATCTTTTTGAGCCCATCGATAGGCGTGCGGCCCGTTTTGGGCTGAAGGCTCGCAGGAAGCCCGGATTAACAAGATGGCAGTGAATTTCCCCGTGTTCCGTAGAAAATTCCCCTTACTGGTGACCGGTGGCCTGCTGGCTATCCAACCGCTCGCCACTGTGACCGCGGCGCCCGGCGAGCAGTTCGCCTGCCAGCCCTCCGCATCCGGCGCCTGGGACTGCTCCTCGCAGAACAGCGCCAGCACAGTACCGCGCCCACAGCATGGGGCCACCTCCGTCAGCGCTGGCGGCACAGCCGCGAGCAGCTCGAAGTCCTCGGGCAGCCCGAGCAGCGCCGCTGGCGAAGAGCCGAAACAACTGGTCACCGAGTCCGGCGGCCGCGGCCTTAAGTCGCGCAGCAGCGACTACAGCCACCTCGACTGGATCCCCCGCGACAAGCTCACCGCTGCCCAACAGGCCGAAATGGGCCCGTACTGCAGCGGCGCCTACGTCGAGCCGGTACGTCCAGGCATGAACGACAAGACGCCGAACGACGAGGCCCCGACCTACGTTTCGGCAAAGGTTTCCCGCTACGAGCAGGAAAAGCAAGTCGCCACCCTCGCGGGTAACGTGGTCCTGCGCCAGGGCAGCATGCAGGTGGAGGCCGACGAGGCCAACCTGCACCAGGCCGAGAACCGCGGCGAGCTGGTCGGCAACGTCAAGCTGCGCGACAACGGCGCACTGATCGTCGGTGACCATGCCGAACTGCAACTGGACAACGGCGCGGCGAAGATCGACAACGCCGAGTACGTCATGCACCAGGCGCAGATCCGCGGCAGCGCGCTATACGCCAAGCGCCAGGAAGACGCGATCATCCAGCTCAAGGACGGTACCTACACCCGCTGCGAACCGGGCAGCAACGCCTGGGTCGTCAAGGGCAATAACATCAAGCTGAACCCGGCCACCGGTTTCGGCACCGCGACCAACGCGACCCTGCGGGTGAAGGACATTCCGGTCTTCTACACCCCGTACATCTATTTCCCCATCGACAACCGTCGTCAGTCCGGCTTCCTGGCGCCTTCCTTCGCCAGCTCGACCGACACCGGTTTCACCCTGACCACGCCGTACTACTTCAACCTGGCGCCCAACTACGACGCCACGTTGTACCCGCACTACATGGTCAAGCGCGGCCTGCTGATGGAAGGCGAGTTCCGCTACCTGACCCACAGCAGCGAAGGCCAGGTCAATGCCGCTTACCTGAACGATAAGAACGACGACCGCAAGGACTTCCCGCAGTATACCGACACCCGTTGGCTGTACGGCTGGAAGAACGTCAGCGGCCTGGATTCGCGCCTGATGGCGCAGGTCGACTACACCCGCATCAGCGACCCCTACTACTTCCAGGATCTGGATACCTCGCTGGGTATCGGTTCGCCGACCTACGTCAACCAGCAGGGCACCCTGACCTACCGCGGCGACAGCTACACCGCCAAACTGAACGCGCAGTCCTACCAGTTGGCGACCGTGACCGACGTCACCCCGTACGATCGCCTGCCGCAGCTCACCCTGGACGGCCGACTGCCGTTCAACCCGGGTGGCCTGAACTTCACCTACAGCACCGAGGCCGTACGCTTCGATCGTGACCTGGATGAAGGCTATTACCGGATTGATGTCGACAACCCGACGCTATACCCGCGACCGGACACCAACATCCTGGGCCTGGCACGGGCTACCGGCGATCGTTTCCACGCTGAACCGGGCGTCAGCCTGCCGATGAACCGCAGCTGGGGCTTCATGACCCCGACCGTCAAGGCGCTGTACACCAAGTACGACCTGGACCTGGACGGGAAAGGCAAAGCCACGCTGCCGTCGTACATCGACTACGACAGCAGTCCGGACCGTTCCCTGGGCCTGGCCAAGCTGGACAGCGGCCTGTACTTCGACCGCGACACGACCTTCGCTGGCACCAAGTTCCGTCAGACCCTGGAGCCACGGGCGATGTACCTGTACGTCCCGTACAAGAACCAGGACAACCTGCCGACCTTCGACACCGGCGAGTTCACCTTCAGCTACGACTCGCTGTGGCGTGAGAACCGCTTCACCGGCCGCGACCGTATTGGCGACGCCAACCAGCTATCCCTCGGCCTGGGTTCGCGCTTCATCGAGGACGATGGCTTCGAGCGCGCCTACATCGCCGCCGGCCAGATCTACTACTTCAGCGACCGCCGCGTACAGCTGCCGGGCCTGACCGAAGACGACCTGGCCGCCAGCGGTGCGAAGAACCCGGATGCCGATACCTGGCGTTCGCCCTACGCGCTCACCGGCATCTATCGCTTCAACCATGACTGGTTCGCCAGCTCGGACTTCAACTGGAACCCGAACACGCACCACACCGACAACGGCAACCTGATGTTCCACTATCAGCCCGAAGCCGATCCTCGCAAGGTGCTGAACGCCGGCTACCGCTACCGTGCGGACAGCAAGCGCTTCAACCCGAACACCGGTCAGTTCGAGTACGGCAGCGACGAGTACAAGATCGAACAGCATGATCTCTCGTTCATCTGGCCGGTCCTGCCGCAGTGGGCCGCCATCGGCCGCTGGCAGTTCGACTACAACCAGAGCCGCACACTGGAAGCCTTCGGCGGCTTCGAGTACGACAGCTGCTGCTGGAAGCTGCGCCTGATCAATCGCTACTGGGTCGACTATGACGACGAGGAATTCGTGACCTCCACGTCCAAGGCCGACCGCGGTGTATTCCTTCAAATCATCTTGAAAGGCCTTGGCGGCGTGGTTGGCAACCAGGTGGAAGGCTTCCTCGACCAAGGTATCCAGGGTTATCGTCAACGTGAAGACAATGCTATGTAAGGCCCTGCGCCCGCTGATGCTGGGCGCGCTGTTGGCAAGTTCCGTCGTGCACGCCGAAGTAGTCCCGCTGGACCGTGTGGTCGCCATCGTCGACAACGACGTGGTGATGCAGAGCCAGCTGGACCAGCGCCTGCGCGAAGTCCGTGCAACCATCCAGAAACGCGGCGCGCCGCTGCCGCCCGAGCACGTGCTGACCCAGCAGGTGCTCGAGCGTCTGATCATCGAAAACATCCAGCTGCAGATCGGTGACCGCTCCGGTGTGCGCATTACCGATGAAGAACTGAACCAGGCCATGGGCACCATTGCCCAGCGCAACAACATGAGCCTGGACCAGTTCCGTGCCGCCCTCGCCCACGACGGCCTGTCCTACGACGAGGCCCGCGAGCAGGTGCGTCGCGAGATGATCATCAGCCGTGTGCGCCAGCGCCGTGTGGCCGAGCGCATCCAGGTCAGCGAGCAGGAAGTACAGAACTTCCTGGCCTCCGACCTGGGCAAGATCCAGCTCTCGGAAGAATACCGCCTGGCCAATATCCTGATCCCGGTACCCGACAGCGCTTCGCCGGAAACCGTGCAGGCTGCAGCTCGCCAGGCCCAGGAGATGTACCAGCAGCTCAAGCAGGGCGCGGACTTCGGCCAGCTGGCGGTCTCCCGCTCGGCCGGCGACAACGCCCTGGAAGGCGGCGAGATCGGCTGGCGCAAGGCCGCCCAGCTGCCCTCGCCATTCGACAGCATGATTGGCACCCTGGCCGTGGGCGACGTGACCGAGCCGGTCCGCACCCCGGGCGGTTTCATCATCATCAAGCTGGAAGAGAAGCGCGGTGGCAGCAAGATGCTGCGTGACGAAGTCCACGTCCGCCATATCCTGCTCAAGCCCAGCGAGATTCGCAGCGAAGAAGAAACCCAGCGTCTGGCCGAGAAGCTCTACGAGCGCATCCAGGCCGGCGAGAGCTTCAGCGACCTGGCGAAGAAATTCTCCGAAGACCCGGGCTCCAAGCTCAACGGCGGCGACCTCAATTGGGTCGACCCGGAATCCCTGGTACCGGAATTCCGCGACGTGATGAACAATGCGCCGCAAGGCCAGGTCACCAAGCCGTTCCGCTCGCCGTTCGGCTGGCACGTGCTGGAAGTCCTCGGCCGCCGCGCCACCGACAGCAGCGACAAGTTCCGCGAGCAACAAGCCGCCCAGACCCTCCGCGCACGCAAGTACGACGAGGAGCTGCAGGCCTGGCTGCGCCAGATCCGCGACGAAGCCTACGTCGAGATCAAGCAGTAAGCAGCGCGAGTCGCTACGAAGAAACCCGGCCATGGCCGGGTTTCTTTTTGCCTGCAGGAAGCTTCGTCGTAGAGTAGGAACATCCGCGGTAAATCCTGATTCGAGAGTCATCCATGAGCACTTCCCACCTTTTCGCCCTCACTCCCGGCGAGCCCGCCGGCATTGGTCCCGACCTCTGCCTGCTGCTGGCCCGCGAAACTCAACCGCATCCGCTGGTTGCCGTCGCCAGTCGTGAACTGCTGACAGAGCGTGCCGCGCTGCTGGGGCTGAACATCGACCTGCAGGAAGTCGGCCCCGGCAACTGGCCCGATGTCGCTGCTCCGGCCGGCAGCCTTTATGTCTGGGACACCCCGCTGGCAGCGCCGGTCGAACCGGGCAAGCTGAACCAGGCCAACGCCGCCTATGTGCTGGAAACCCTCACCCGCGCCGGCCAGGGCTGCCTGGACGGGCATTTCGCCGGGATGATCACCGCCCCCGTGCACAAGGGCGTCATCAACGAAGCCGGCATCGCCTTCTCCGGCCATACCGAGTTCCTCGCCGATCTCACCCACACCGCCCAGGTAGTGATGATGCTCGCCACCCGCGGCCTGCGCGTTGCCCTGGTGACCACCCACCTGCCGCTGCGACAGATCGCCGATGCCATCACCCCGGATCGTCTGGAGCGCGTCACCCGCATTCTGCATGCCGACCTGCGCGACAAGTTCGGCCTGGCCAACCCGCGCATCCTGGTCTGCGGCCTGAACCCCCATGCCGGCGAGAGTGGCCACCTCGGCCATGAGGAAATCGACGTGATCGAGCCGACGCTGGAGCGCCTGCGCACCGAGGGCATGCAGTTGATCGGACCGCTGCCGGCCGACACCCTGTTCACCCCCAAGCACCTGGAACACTGCGACGCCGTGCTGGCGATGTACCACGACCAGGGCCTGCCGGTGCTCAAGTACAAGGGGTTCGGCGCGGCAGTGAACGTCACGCTGGGCCTGCCCATCATCCGCACCTCAGTGGACCACGGCACCGCGCTGGACCTTGCCGGCACCGGTCGGATCGACAGCGGCAGCCTGCAGGTTGCCCTGGAAACCGCCTACCAGATGGCAGAAGCCGGCGCCGCGAGAGGCTGATCACCAGCATTCCGTTCGGCCAGCGTTTCGTGCTGGCCGTCGCGGACTGGTAAACTGATGGTTTTTCCGCCTCCAGCTGGCCGCCTCAGGCGTCCGGCTGCTCTCCGGAGCCTTCGATGTCCGAACTCTTCCAGCACCGCGCCCGTAAACGCTTTGGGCAGAACTTCCTGCACGACGCCGGGGTGATCCACAAGATCCTCCGCGCCATCGCCGCCAAGGAAGGCCAGCACCTGCTGGAAATCGGCCCAGGCCAGGGCGCCCTGACCGAAGGCCTGGTGGACAGCGGCGCGAAGCTCGATGTGATCGAGCTGGACCTGGACCTGATCCCGCACCTGAAATGGCGCTTCGGTCTGAAGCCCAACTTCAGCCTGCACCAGGGCGATGCGATGAAGTTCGACTTCTCCAGCCTGATCGCCTCCCCCGAGGACAAGTTGCGCGTGGTCGGCAACCTGCCCTACAACATCTCCACCCCATTGATCTTCCATCTCCTGGACCATGCCTCGCTGATCCAGGACATGCACTTCATGCTGCAGAAGGAAGTGGTGGAGCGCCTGGCCACCGAGCCGGGCAACGGCGACTGGGGCCGCCTGTCGATCATGGTGCAGTACTTCTGCCGGGTGGATTACCTGTTCACCGTCGGCCCCGGCGCGTTCAACCCGCCGCCCAAGGTCGAGTCGGCCATCGTCCGGCTGGTGCCCTACGCTGAACCGCCCCATCCGGCCAAGGATCACCGCGTGCTGGAACGCATCGTCCGCGAAGCCTTCAACCAGCGCCGCAAGACTCTGCGCAACACCCTGCGTACGCTCATGAGCGTCGAGGACATCGAAGCCGCCGGCGTCGACCCGACCCTGCGTCCGGAGCAACTGAGCGTCGCCGACTTCGTCAGCCTGGCTAACCGTTACAGCGAAACCAACCCGGAAGCCGAGCAAGGACCGAGCGCATGAGCGATCCCCGCTACCAGGTCAGCGTCAGCGTCACCACCCGCCACCTGCCCGAGCAATCGCAGCCGGAGCAGCAGCGCTACGTGTTCGCCTATACCGTGACCATCCACAACCACGGCGAGCTGGCCGCCAAGCTGCTGACCCGCCACTGGATCATCACCGACGGCGATGGCCACGTGCAGGAAGTCCGCGGCGCCGGCGTCGTTGGCGAAAAGCCGCTGATCGAGCCGGGGSCCAGCCACACCTACACCAGCGGCACCGTGATGGCGACCAAGGTCGGCAGCATGCACGGCAGCTACCAGATGGTCGCCACCGACGGCCACCACTTCGATGCCGAGATCCCGGCGTTCCGCCTCGCCGTCCCTGGGGCGCTGCACTGATGGCCACCTACGCCGTAGGCGACCTGCAAGGCTGCCTGGAGCCGCTCAAGTGCCTGCTGGAGCAGGTGAAGTTCGACCCGGCCCAGGACAAGCTCTGGCTGGTGGGCGATCTGGTCAACCGCGGTCCGGCGTCGCTGGAAACCCTGCGCTTCCTCCATGGCATGCGCGAATCGCTGGTCTGCGTGCTGGGCAACCATGACCTGCACCTGATCGCCGTGGCCTACAACGCCGAGCGCCTGAAGAAGAACGACACCCTGCGCGAGATCGTCGAGGCGCCGGATTGCGCACAACTGATCGAATGGCTGCGGCAGATGCCGTTGGTCCATCACGACGCCGTTCGCGACATCACCCTCGTACACGCCGGCATCCCGCCGCAGTGGGACATCGACAAGGCCCTGCAGCGCGCCGCCGAAGTCGAAGCCGCGCTGCGCGACGACACTCAGCTGCCGATGTTCCTCGATGGCATGTACGGCAACGAGCCGGCCAAGTGGGACAAGAAGCTCAATGGCATAGCGCGACTGCGGGTGATCACCAACTATTTCACGCGCATGCGCTTCTGCACCCCGGACGGCAAGCTCGACCTGAAGTCCAAGGAAGGCCTGGACACCGCGCCGCCCGGCTACGCGCCCTGGTTCAGCTATGCCGAGCGCAAGGCCGCCGGGCGCAAGATCATCTTCGGCCACTGGGCCGCGCTGGAAGGCCAGTGCGACGTCCCCGGCCTGTTTGCCCTGGACACCGGCTGTGTGTGGGGCGGCAGCATGACGCTGATGAACGTCGATACCTTCGAGCGCATCCAGTGCAGCTGCGCCGATAAACCAGAATGATTGCAGCGGGGCCACAGGCTCCGCGCCTTGCGAGGTACTACCCATGAGCGACTTCAAGCGCATCGCCCCCGACCTGGCCCAGCAGCTGCGCGAAAACGGCGCCCAGGTCGTCGACATTCGCGACCCGCAGAGCTATGCGATGGGCCATATCAGCGGTTCGCGGCACATCGACAACTACTCGGTAGCCGACTTCATCCGCGAGGCCGACATGGACGCACCGCTGGTCGTGGTCTGCTATCACGGCAATTCCAGCCAGAGCGCGGCGGCCTATTTCGTCCAGCAGGGCTTCTCCGAGGTCTACAGCCTCGACGGTGGCTTCGAGCTGTGGCGCAGCGTCTATCCCGCGGATACCAGCGCAGGCGGCTCCGACTGAAAGCCCCTACGAAAGAGGCGGATTAGCCCCTTCAAAAAATCTGTAACTTCTCGCGCTTTCGTCCTTTACACATCTAAGAACGAACTATCCTTTCCCTCAGGCCATCCAAAAAAGGGAGAGCCGGCACACCGGCTTCCGGTTAATCGGCAGTGACCATTGGGGCGGATCAGGGCAGTCGCCAGGTTCCGTTGGAGTTCTGGGGGATTCTCGCCGGTACCACTGGCAGCCCGACCGCACCCGCACAGACCGATCCGGCGCCGGCTCCATGCATCGAGCGAGGAGACGTCATGAGCATTTTCAGTCACTTCCAGGAACGCTTCGAAGCGACCCGTCAAGAGGAGTACTCCCTCCAGGAGTACCTGGACATCTGCAAGCAGGACAAGATCGCCTATGCCACCGCCGCCGAGCGGATGCTGATGGCCATCGGCGAGCCTGAACTACTCGACACATCCGTCGATTCCCGCCTGTCGCGAATCTTCTCCAACAAGGTGATCCGCCGTTATCCGGCCTTTGCCGACTTCCATGGCATGGAAGAGTGCATCGACCAGATCGTCTCCTTCTTCCGCCACGCCGCCCAAGGCCTGGAAGAGAAGAAACAGATCCTCTATCTCCTGGGCCCGGTCGGCGGCGGCAAATCCTCCCTCGCCGAAAAGCTCAAGCAACTGATGGAGCACGTGCCCTTCTATGCGATCAAGGGCTCGCCGGTGTTCGAGTCGCCCCTGGGGCTGTTCAATCCCGACGAAGATGGCGCCATCCTCGAGGAAGACTACGGCATCCCGCGTCGCTACCTGCGCTCGGTGATGTCGCCGTGGGCGACCAAGCGCCTCAACGAATTCGGCGGCGACATCAGCCAGTTCCGCGTGGTCAAGCTGCACCCTTCGATCCTCAACCAGATCGCCATCGCCAAGACCGAACCTGGGGATGAGAACAACCAGGACATCTCCGCGCTGGTCGGCAAGGTGGATATCCGCAAGCTGGAAGAATTCCCGCAGAACGACGCCGACGCCTACAGCTACTCGGGCGCGCTGTGCCGGGCCAACCAGGGCCTGATGGAATTCGTCGAGATGTTCAAGGCGCCGATCAAGGTCCTGCACCCCTTGCTCACTGCGACCCAGGAAGGCAACTACAACAGCACCGAAGGCCTCGGTTCCCTGCCCTACAGCGGCATCATCCTCGCCCACTCCAACGAATCGGAGTGGCACAGCTTCCGCAACAACAAGAACAACGAAGCCTTCATCGACCGCATCTACATCGTCAAGGTGCCGTACTGCCTGCGCGTCTCCGACGAGATCAAGATCTACGACAAGCTGCTGATCAACAGCTCCCTGGCGCACGCCCACTGCGCGCCGGACACCCTGAAGATGCTTTCGCAGTTCTCCGTGCTGTCGCGCCTGAAGGAGCCGGAAAACTCCAACATCTACTCGAAGATGCGCGTCTACGACGGCGAGAACCTCAAGGACACCGACCCCAAGGCCAAGTCCATCCAGGAATACCGCGACACGGCGGGCGTCGACGAAGGCATGGCCGGGCTTTCGACCCGTTTCGCCTTCAAGATCCTGTCCAAGGTGTTCAACTTCGACCCGCATGAAGTGGCCGCCAACCCGGTGCACCTGCTCTACGTGCTGGAACAGCAGATCGAGCAGGAGCAGTTCCCGCCGGAAACCCGCGAACGCTACCTGCGCTTCCTCAAGGAATACCTGGCGCCGCGCTACGTCGAGTTCATCGGCAAGGAAATCCAGACCGCGTACCTGGAGTCCTACAGCGAGTATGGTCAGAACATCTTCGACCGCTACGTGCTGTACGCCGACTTCTGGATCCAGGACCAGGAATACCGCGACCCGGAAACCGGCGAGATCCTCAACCGCGCCGCCCTCAACGAGGAACTGGAGAAGATCGAGAAGCCGGCCGGCATCAGCAATCCGAAGGACTTCCGCAACGAGATCGTCAACTTCGTCCTGCGCGCCCGCGCCGGCAACAACGGCAAGAACCCCAGCTGGCTGTCGTACGAGAAGCTGCGCGTGGTGATCGAGAAGAAAATGTTCTCCAACACCGAGGACCTGCTGCCGGTCATCAGCTTCAACGCCAAGGCGAGCAAGGAGGATCAGCAGAAGCACAACGACTTCGTCAAACGCATGGTCGAGCGCGGCTACACCGAGAAGCAGGTGCGCCTGCTGTCGGAATGGTATCTGCGGGTTCGCAAGTCGCAGTAGTCTGCCATCGGCGCGGCGGTTTCCGCCGCGCCGGTCGCCGTCGCATTCGGACCTGTCCGGAGCGGCTCTACGCCGCCTCGCAGCAGGCCCTGAGGAGCATTCATGAGCTACGTCATCGACCGGCGTCTGAACGGCAAGAACAAGAGCACGGTGAACCGCCAGCGCTTTTTGCGGCGTTACCGTGAGCACATCAAGAAGGCGGTAGAAGAAGCCGTCAGCCGCCGCTCCATCACCGATATGGAACATGGCGAGCAGATCAGTATTCCCGGCCGCGATATCGACGAACCTGTCCTGCACCACGGGCGCGGCGGCAAGCAGACCGTCGTCCATCCCGGCAACAAGGAATTCACCACCGGTGAGCACATCCCGCGTCCCCAGGGGGGCGGCGGTGGCCGTGGTGCCGGCAAGGCAAGCAACCAGGGCGATGGGATGGACGACTTCGTCTTCCAGATCACCCAGGAGGAATTTCTCGACTTCATGTTCGAGGACCTGGAGCTGCCCAACCTGGTCAAGCGCCACCTCACTGGCAGCGACACCTTCAAGACCGTGCGCGCCGGCATCAGCAACGAGGGCAATCCCTCGCGGATCAACATCGTGCGTACCCTGCGCTCGGCGCACGCCCGGCGTATCGCCCTCTCCGGCTCCACCCGCGGCAAGCTCCGCGCGGCGCTGGCCGAACTGGACCGGCTCAAGCGCGAGGAACCGGACAACCTCGGCGACATCCAGGAACTGGAGCAGAAGATCGCCGGCATGCGCGCACGCATCGACAAGGTGCCGTTCCTGGATACCTTCGACCTCAAGTACAACCTGCTGGTGAAGCAGCCCAACCCGACCTCCAAGGCCGTGATGTTCTGTCTGATGGACGTCTCGGGCTCCATGACCCAGGCCACCAAGGACATTGCCAAGCGTTTCTTTATCCTTCTCTACCTGTTCCTCAAGCGGAACTACGAGAAGATCGAAGTGGTGTTCATCCGCCACCACACCAGCGCCCGCGAAGTAGACGAGGAAGAGTTCTTCTATTCCCGCGAGACTGGCGGCACCATCGTTTCCAGCGCGCTCAAGCTGATGCAGGAAGTGATGGCTGAGCGCTATCCCACCAACGAATGGAACATCTACGCCGCCCAGGCCTCGGACGGCGATAACTGGAACGACGACTCGCCGGTCTGCCGCGACATTCTGATGAAGCAGATCATGCCGTTCGTCCAGTACTACACCTACGTCGAGATCACCCCGCGCGAGCACCAGGCGCTGTGGTTCGAGTACGAGAAGATCCGCGACACCTTCGAAGACAGCTTCGCCCAGCAGCAGATCGTCTCCGCCTCGGACATCTACCCGGTGTTCCGCGAGTTGTTCCAGAGGAGGCTCGTCGCATGAGCAAGCGCCAGCCGATCGCCACCGGCTCGGAGTGGACCTTCGAGCTGATCCAGCAGTACGACCGCGAGATCAGTCGTCTCGCCGAGCGTTATGCGCTGGACACCTACCCCAACCAGATCGAGGTCATCACCGCCGAGCAGATGATGGATGCCTACGCCTCCGTCGGCATGCCCATCGGTTACAACCATTGGTCCTACGGCAAGCACTTCCTCAGCACGGAAAAGAACTACAAGCGCGGTCAGATGGGCCTGGCCTACGAGATCGTGATCAACTCCGACCCGTGCATCGCCTACCTGATGGAGGAAAATACCCAGTGCATGCAGGCGCTGGTGATCGCCCACGCCTGCTACGGGCACAACAGCTTCTTCAAGGGCAACTACCTGTTCCGCACCTGGACCGACGCCACTTCGATCATCGACTACCTGGTGTTCGCCAAGTCCTACATCAACAAGTGCGAGGAGCGTTACGGCATCGACGCCGTGGAAGACCTGCTGGACTCCTGCCACGCCCTGATGAACTACGGCGTAGACCGCTACAAGCGACCCTACCCGATCTCCGCCGAGGAAGAGAAGCAGCGCCAGAAGGAGCGCGAGGAGCAGATCCAGCGCCAGGTCAACGACCTCTGGCGGACCATCCCCAAGGCCACCGGCAAGGACAAGGAACAGGGGCTGGCCCGCTACCCCAGCGAGCCGCAGGAAAACATCCTCTACTTCATCGAGAAGAACGCCCCGCTGCTGGAGCCCTGGCAGCGCGAAATCGTGCGCATCGTGCGCAAGGTGGCGCAGTACTTCTACCCGCAGCGCCAGACCCAGGTGATGAACGAAGGCTGGGCGACCTTCTGGCACTACACCCTGATCAACGACCTCTACGACGAAGGGCTGGTCAGCGACGGCTTCATGATGGAGTTCCTCCAGTACCACACCAGCGTGGTCTACCAGCCGGGCTTCGACAGCCCCTACTACAGCGGCATCAACCCCTACGCGCTGGGCTTCGCCATGTACCGCGACATCCGTCGCATCTGCGAACACCCCACCGAGGAAGACAAGCGCTGGTTCCCGGACATCGCCGGCAGCGACTGGCTGGCCACCATCAAGTTCGCCATGAAGAGCTTCAAGGACGAGAGCTTCGTCCTGCAGTTCCTCTCACCCAAGGTCATCCGCGAGTTCAAGCTGTTCAGCATCCTCGACGACGACCAGAAGGACGACATGCTGGTCGACGCCATCCACGACGACGACGGCTATCGCAAGATCCGCGAAACCCTGGCTGCGCAGTACAACCTCGGCAATCGTGAACCGAACATCCAGATCTGGGATGTCGACCGCCGCGGTGACCGCTCGCTGACCCTGCGCCACCAGCAGCACGACCGCAAACCGCTGGGCGAATCCACCGACGACGTGCTCAAGCACCTGCACCGCCTTTGGGGCTTCGATATCCATCTGGAAACCCTGCAGGGCGAGAACATCGTCAACACCTTCCACATGCCCCCAAAGGGTGAACGCGACAGCGAGGAGGGTTACCCCCGGCTCGACCTGATCATCCCACCCATTTGATCGGTTGACCGGAGCAGCAGGCGTGACAAGCATGGCGGCAACCCCGCTGGAGACCGCCATGCGCCTGTTCGCCATTCTCCTGCTCTGCCTCGCTGTCGCGACCTGCAGCAACCCCGTCCCCCACGCCCAGGTCGCGCATCCCGCCGATGCGCGCCTGGCCGGGCTGCGCGACTTCCAGCTGATGCCACCGGAAAACGCCGTCGACGCCCTGCCCTACCGCAGTCGCTACCCCCTGATCAATGCGCAAGTGCGCCAGGGCCTGATCGAGCGCGGCTACCGCGAGAGCGCGGGCCCGCAGATCCGCGTCTACTACTGGCTGGCGCTGCAGGATGCGCCGCTGGAATTCAAGGTCGATACCCCACCGCCCAATCCGTTGGGCCCCTATCTCGCCATCCATCGCCTGCGCGACGAGACCGGTACCCTGCGCCTGCGTCTGACCGATGCGCAGGAGCAGACCCTGTGGGAAGGCACCGTCAGAACCGGCCTCAGTCCCGCCCACGCCAGCGCAACACTCCTGCAGGACGCCATCGGCGCCCTCGTTCAACAGATTCCCGCCGCCACGCCCTAGGTGCGCGTCGCCCCCTTTCGCGAGCAAGCTCGCTCCTACAAGAGCCGGGGCGTGCGCAACCTGTCGGAGCGAGCTTGCTGGCGAACCGCCTCAATCCCCAGAAGCCACCGAGCTTGCCCCACCCGCCGCAAACCCCGAAGCTATCCCCCAGAACAGGAGACAGCTTCATGCAGATCTACAAGGTGGGCGGCGCCGTGCGCGATCGCCTGCTCGGCATCCCCTTCAGCGACACCGACTGGGTAGTGGTCGGCGCCAGCGCCGACGAGATGCTCGCCCAGGGCTATCGGCCGGTGGGCGCCGACTTCCCGGTGTTCCTCCACCCGAAAACCGGCGAGGAATATGCCCTCGCCCGCACCGAACGCAAAAGCGGGCGCGGCTACGGTGGCTTCACCTTCTACGCCAGCCCCGACGTCACCCTCGAAGACGACCTGATCCGCCGCGACCTGACCATCAACGCTATGGCCGAGGACAATGACGGCAAGGTCATCGACCCGTACCACGGCCAGGAGGACCTCGAAGCCCGCCTGCTTCGCCACGTTTCCCCGGCCTTCGCCGAAGACCCGCTGCGCGTGCTGCGCGTCGCCCGCTTTGCCGCGCGCTACGCCCCCCTGGGTTTCAGCGTGGCGCCGGAAACCCTGGCACTGATGCGTGAACTGTCGGAATCCGGCGAACTGGAAGCACTGACTGCAGAACGCAGCTGGAAGGAAATCTCCCGTGCCCTGATGGAATCGCGCCCGGACGTGTTCATCCAGGTCCTGCGCGACTGCGGCGCCCTCGCCGTGCTGATGCCGGAAGTGGACGCCCTGTTCGGCGTGCCGCAACCGCCGCAGCACCACCCGGAAGTGGATACCGGCGAACACGTGCTGGCCGTATTGCGCGAGTGCGCCCAATACGACCAGCCGCTGAGTGTGCGCTGGGCCTGCCTGGTCCACGACGTCGGCAAGGGCGAAACCCGCAAGGAAGACTGGCCCAAACACCACGCCCACGAACACCTGGGCCTGCCGTTGATCGACGCGCTCAATGCGCGCTTCAAGGTGCCCCGGGATTGTCAGGAGCTGGCGCGACTGGTCGGCGAGTACCACACCCACTGCCACCGTGCGCTGGAGCTGCGGCCGACCACCGTTCTGGAATTGCTGCAGTCCTTCGATGTGTATCGCCGCCCGCAACGCTTCGAGGAGTTTCTCGCCGCCAGCGAGATGGACGCCCGCGGTCGCCATGGGCTGGAAGATCGCGACTACCCGCAGGCGGAATACTTGCGCGGCGCAGCGCAAGCCGCACGCGCGGTCGCTGTGCAGCCGCTGCTGGAGAAGGGATACAAGGGGGCGGAGCTGGGCGAAGCGCTCAAGCGTGAGCGTCTGAATGCCCTGAAGGCCTACAAGGAAAGTTACACCGAGTGATACCAGGGGGGTGCCTTGTAGGAACGAGTGGGACGGCTAGTTCTTGCTCGCGCCCCCCAGCGCTGGTGCCGCCGGATACATCGCTCGCGAGCAAACGCGTTCCTACAGAAAAGCCATCAGGGCGCCGAGTGCGCCCCGATCAGCGCCGCCGGCGTCAGCTCAGCGCCCCGCCACTGGAAGGGCACCGGCCAGAGCTTTTGGGCGATCTGCGCGTCCGACCAGAGCTCGGCGAACGAACGTTGAGCCCCCGGATGCTTCACCTCGGGAGCCAGCAACGCCAGCGGCCAGAG
Organism: Pseudomonas sp. AU12215; assembly: GCF_001675465.2. NCBI lineage: Bacteria > Pseudomonadati > Pseudomonadota > Gammaproteobacteria > Pseudomonadales > Pseudomonadaceae > Pseudomonas > Pseudomonas sp. AU12215. The sequence continues at coordinate 62,036 of NZ_MACM02000153.1, read as the reverse complement.
CACGAAGGCGTTCTTCAGCACTTCTGCGCGCGGCAGCGTCAGGCCATCGAACTCGCCATGCAGGTCGCCGTACAGCAACACGTCGATATCCAGCGGCAGGCCCTTGCGCTCCGGCGCATAGCGGCCGTTGTCCGCCTCGATGTGCTTGAGCCGCAGGCTCAACTCCGCCAGCGGCAGGTCGGTGCGCGCCACGATCACGAAGTTGTAGAAGGGGCCGCTGCGAATACCCACCGGCTCGCTCTCGAACACCGGCGAACAGCGGATATCCTCGAGGAACTCGTCCAACGCCTCCAGCCCCGCGAGCAGGTGTTGCTCCCGGTCGAAGTTGCTGCCCAGCCCGAGGTACACCGTCGTCAGCGGCATCCGCGTTCGATCTCCACACCTACGCCGATGGCGGCCGCAACGGCACCGGGCTTGGTGACCTTCAGGCGCAGCCACTGGATACCGAACTCGGCCATCAGCAACTCGGCGAGGCGTTCGGCGAAGGTCTCCACCAGTTGAAAATGCGCGTCACGGGCGAAGGCCATGACCCGCTCGGAGAGCACGGCGTAGTCCAGGGCCTTGGCGATATCGTCGTCGGCCGCCGCCGGGCGGTTGTCCCAGCCCAGCGTCAGGTCCAGGCGCAGGCACTGCCGGATACCCCGTTCCCAGTCGTAGACGCCGATCACGGTGTCCACTTCCAGCCCCTCGATGAAAACTCTGTCCACTGACTGCATGCTCCAAGGCGACACGACAAGCGGCCGACGCCCCGTTAGAATCGGAAACGACCTCGTCTCCGGTGGAAACCATGTTCTGGTTCTTGGCGATCCTCGCCTACCTGCTCGGATCACTGTCCTTCGCGGTACTCCTCAGTCGCCTGTTCGGCACTGCCGACCCGCGCGCCAGCGGCTCGGGCAATCCCGGCGCCACCAACATGCTGCGCCTGGCCGGCAAGAAGATCGCCATCCTCACCCTGCTCGGCGATCTCGCCAAGGGGCTGCTGCCCGTACTCATCGCCCGCCTGCTCGGCCTGTCCGACATGCAGCAGGCCTGGGTCGGGCTGGCAGCGGTAATCGGCCACCTCTACCCGCTGTACTTCAACTTCCGTGGCGGCAAGGGCGTTGCCACCGCCGCCGGCATGCTGCTGGCGCTTTACCCTCCAGCCGCGCTGCTCGCGGCAGTCGCCTGGCTGGTGACTTTCAAACTGTCGCGCACCAGCTCGCTCGCATCCCTGGTCGCCACGCCGCTGACCCTGCCGCTGCTGGCCTGGCAGGAGCCGTCGGCGCTGCTGCCGATGACCGTGCTCACCGGTCTGATCGTCTGGCGTCACCGCAGCAATCTGCGCGATCTCATCGCCGGACGCGAGCGTCACTTCTAGAGCCGCGAGCTTCCCGACCCGCGTACCACGCTGCAAGCGAAAAAACGGCCCATGCCGCTCAGAGCATGCGCCGCGTCGTTTGCAGCTTCATTATTCAGATCGCTGGCAGCGACTCCATTGGCCAACGCGCATGGACGCCGATCGACGGGCCGTCCTGCTGCCCCGCCACCAAACGCTGGCAGCCAGCATAGGCGATCATCGCGCCGTTATCGGTGCAGAAGCGCGGGCGGGCGTAGAACACCTGGCCCTTCATTTCGCCGAGCATCTTTTCCAGATGCTGACGCAAGGCCTGGTTGGCACTGACGCCACCGGCGATCACCAGGCTCTTGAGGTGAGTCTGCTTGAGCGCGCGCTTGCACTTGATGGTCAGGGTCTCGACCACGGCAGTCTGGAACGCCAGGGCGATATCGCTGCGGGTCTGCTCGCTGTCGTCACCCTCGGCCACGCAGCGCTGCCAGGTGTTCAGCGCGAAAGTCTTGAGGCCGCTGAAGCTGAAATCCAGCCCCGGACGATCGGTCATCGGCCGCGGAAAGACGAAGCGACCCGCGGTGCCGCGCTCAGCCAGGCGAGCGATCTCCGGGCCACCGGGATAGGCCAGACCGAGCAGCTTGGCGGTCTTGTCGAAAGCCTCGCCGGCAGCGTCGTCCACCGACTCGCCCAGTACCTGGTAACGACCAATGCCATCCACTCGAACCAGTTGCGTATGGCCGCCGGACACCAGCAAGGCGACGAACGGAAACTTCGGCGGCTGCTCTTCCAGCATGGGAGCCAGCAGATGGCCCTCCATATGGTGCACGCCGACGGCCGGTATGCCCCAGGCGAACGCCATGGCCTGGGCGCAGGATGCGCCGACCAGCAGCGCGCCCACCAGGCCGGGGCCGGCGGTGTAGGCGATGGCGTCGATGTCTTCGGCGGTGCGGCCGGACTCGTCCAGCACCTGGCGAATCAGCGGCAGCATGCGCTTGACGTGATCACGGGAGGCCAGCTCGGGAACCACGCCGCCGTATACGCGGTGCAGATCGATCTGGCTGAACAGCGCGTCGGCCAGCAGGCCTTTTTCACTGTCGTACAGGGCGACGCCGGTCTCGTCGCAGGAGGTTTCCAACCCCAGCACTAGCATGGGCTTGAGCCTTTACTCTGGGCAAAATTGAAGCCGCGCATCATAATCGCCGGCTGGGCTTCGGACCAGTGCTTTTCGATCGGAGGCTTTGCATTCCTCCTTCCGAACGTTTAATATCCGCAACCCTTGAAAACCGCCGACTCCGAACAACCGTCAGGAGCGCGATAAATCCTCCGGTAATCATTGAAGGTACGACCTGGATGCCCGCCGTCAAAGTTAAAGAGAACGAACCCTTCGACGTAGCTCTGCGTCGTTTCAAGCGCTCCTGCGAAAAAGCAGGCGTACTGGCTGAAGTCCGTAGCCGCGAGTTCTACGAAAAGCCGACCGCCGAGCGTAAGCGCAAGGCCGCTGCCGCTGTTAAGCGTCACGCCAAGAAAGTGCAGCGCGAACAGCGCCGCCGCGAGCGCCTGTACTGAGTTACAGCGCTTCGTCGCACGCTTTCCGCATCGCCCGGCCCACTCGCCGGGCGAGTGCCTGAAACAAGGCACCCGACTCCGATTCGCATTCGCGGACTTCGGAGTTTTTGCTTTTCAAGCCCCATGCTTAGTCTCAAGCCCCGCTCGCGGCGTCATCGCCCCGCGCTATGCTTGGGTCCACCCTGCGTCCCGATGAGTCTATGGCCGGCCTGATTCCACAATCCTTCATCGATGACCTGCTCAACCGCACCGATATTCTCGATGTGGTGAGTTCGCGCATCCAGCTGAAGAAGACCGGCAAGAACTACAGCGCCTGCTGCCCGTTCCACAAGGAGAAGACACCCTCCTTCACCGTCAGCCCGGACAAGCAGTTCTACTACTGCTTCGGCTGCGGCGCCGGCGGCAACGCGCTCGGCTTCATCATGGACCACGACCAGCTGGACTTCGTCCAGGCGGTCGAGGACCTGGCCAAGCGCGCCGGGATGGACATCCCCCGCGAGGAAGGTCGGCGCGGCAACAAGCCCCGCCAACCGGTCGACTCGCCGCTGTACCCGCTGCTGGCCGGCGCCGCCGAGTTCTACCGCCAGGCACTCAAGAGCCACCCGGCCCGCAAGGCCGCCGTGGAATACCTCAAGGGCCGCGGCCTGACCGGCGAAATCGCCCGCGACTTCGGCCTGGGCTTCGCCCCGCCGGGCTGGGACAACCTGCTGAAGAACCTGGGCGGCGACAACCTGCAGCTCAAGGCCATGCTCGACGCCGGCCTGCTGGTGGAAAACCCCGACAGCGGCAAGCGCTACGACCGCTTCCGCGACCGGGTGATCTTCCCCATCCGCGACAGCCGCGGCCGGGTGATCGCCTTCGGCGGCCGCGTATTGGGCGACGACAAGCCGAAATACCTGAACTCGCCGGAAACCCCGGTCTTCCATAAAGGACAGGAGCTCTACGGCCTGTTCGAGGCGCGGAAGAACAACCGGGATCTCGACGAGATCATGGTGGTCGAAGGCTACATGGACGTCATCGCACTGGCGCAGCAGGGCATCCGCAACGCGGTCGCCACCCTGGGCACGGCCACCAGCGAAGAACACATCAAGCGGCTGTTCCGCATCGTGCCGAACATCCTCTTCTGCTTCGACGGCGACCAGGCCGGCCGTAATGCCGCCTGGCGCGCACTGGAGTCGGCGCTGAGCAACCTGCAGGATGGGCGCAAGGTGCGCTTTCTGTTCCTGCCCGAAGGTGAAGACCCGGACAGCCTGGTGCGCGCCGAAGGCCCGGATGCCTTCCGCGCCCGCCTCGCCCACCAGGCCCAGCCGCTGGCGGACTACTTCTTCCAGCAACTGACCGAGGAAGCCGACCCCAGCACGCTGGAAGGCAAGGCGCACCTGGCGACCCTGGCCGGACCGCTGTTGGAGAAGATCCCCGGCAACACGCTGCGCTTGCTGATGCGCCAGCGCCTGGGCGAGATCACCGGCCTGTCCGCCGAAGCGCTCAGCCAGATCAGCGCGCCGCGCCCGGGCCTCACCGGCCAGGCAAAACCGAATCCCCCCCCTGCAACAGCGCAGGCACCTGGCTCGGAGCAACACGCCCACGAGTACGCCGACTACGACATGGGCCAGTTCGCCGGCCACGGCGACGGTCATTACCAGGACGCTTCGAGTTACTTCGAAGCGCCGATGGAATTTTCCCCCGGCAACGGCGGAGCCAAGGCCAAGAAGCCCTGGAAGGGCGATCGCAAATGGGATGGCAAAGGCCGGAAAGGCGACTTCACGCCACGCCAGCCGCGCACCGAGATCAGCGTCGAATCGCCGACCCTGACCGCGCTGCGCACCCTGCTGCACCATCCCCAACTGGCGCAGAGCGTCGAGGATGCGAGCCACTTCTCCAACGAGGGACAGACCTATTCGCAACTGCTCGCCGCACTGGTCGAAGCGTTGCAGAAGAATCCGAAACAGAGCTCGATGCACCTCATCGCGCGCTGGCACGGAACGCCCCAAGGGCGCCTGCTACAGGTGCTGGCGGGGAAAGAATGGCTGATCGACGACGGCAATCTTGAAAAGCAGTTCGTCGACACCATTACTACACTTGCACACAACCAGCTGCTCAGCAGCCGTGAAGCCCGCTTGCACAGCGTGCTGCGAAAGAACCCCAGTGAACTGACCGACGAAGAGAAAGCGTTACTGCGGGAGCACTACAGCACCCCCTCTTCAACAGGCAGCCAGAGCTGAACTGGCGCCTGAAGCCTCGAATCTGGTATAATCCTCGGCTTATTTCAGCCCGCCAAGACCTTCAGTGGATAGGGTGTTATGTCCGGAAAAGCGCAACAGCAATCTCGTCTCAAAGAGTTGATCACCCGTGGTCGTGAGCAGGGTTACCTGACTTACGCGGAGGTCAACGACCACCTGCCGGAGGATATCTCTGATCCGGAACAGGTAGAAGACATCATCCGCATGATCAACGACATGGGGATCAACGTATTCGAGACAGCCCCGGATGCGGATGCCCTGTTGCTGGCGGAAACCGATACCGATGAAGCTGCCGCCGAAGAAGCTGCTGCCGCCCTTGCCGCGGTAGAGAGCGACGTTGGCCGCACGACCGACCCGGTGCGCATGTACATGCGTGAAATGGGTACCGTGGAACTGCTGACCCGCGAAGGCGAGATCGAAATCGCCAAACGCATCGAGGAAGGCATCCGCGAGGTCATGAGCGCCATCGCCCAGTTCCCGGGCGCGGTGGACGGCATTCTCGAAGAGTACAACCGCATCGTTGCCGAAGGCGGCCGCCTGTCGGACGTTCTCAGCGGCTACATCGACCCGGATGACGGCACCCTGCCGGCCGAGGAAGTCGAGCCGGTCGGCCTGAAGGACGACGCCGAAGCCAAGGATAAGGACAAGGACGAAGAGGACGAAGAGTCCGACGGCGACAGCGAGGAAGAAGAAGGCGATGGCGGTCCGGATCCGGAAGAAGCCGCTCGTCGTTTCGGCGCCGTTTCCGAGCAACTGGAAAAGGCCAAGAAGGCCCTGAAGAAGCACGGTCGTGGCAGCAAGCAGGCCACCGAAGAACTGGTCGCCCTGGCCGAGCTGTTCATGCCGATCAAGCTGGTGCCCAAGCAGTTCGACGTGCTGGTCGCCAAGGTCCGCGATGCGCTGGACAGCGTGCGCCGCCAGGAACGCGCCATCATGCAGCTGTGCGTGCGTGATGCCCGTATGCCGCGTGCCGACTTCCTGCGCCAGTTCCCCGGCCACGAAACCGACACCGCCTGGGTCGACTCCATACTCAAGGGCAAGCCCAAGTACGCCGAGGCCATCGAGCGTCTGCGTGACGACATCCTGCGCAACCAGCAGAAGCTGGTCGACCTGGAAACCAGCTCGCAGCTGACCGTTGCCGAGATCAAGGACGTCAACCGCTCCATGTCCATCGGCGAGGCGAAAGCCCGTCGTGCGAAGAAGGAGATGGTCGAGGCGAACCTGCGTCTGGTGATCTCCATCGCCAAGAAGTACACCAACCGCGGCCTGCAGTTCCTCGACCTGATCCAGGAAGGCAACATCGGCCTGATGAAGGCGGTGGACAAGTTCGAATACCGTCGCGGCTACAAGTTCTCGACCTATGCCACCTGGTGGATCCGCCAGGCGATCACCCGCTCGATCGCCGACCAGGCCCGCACCATCCGTATTCCGGTGCACATGATCGAGACGATCAACAAGCTCAACCGTATTTCCCGCCAGATGCTGCAGGAGATGGGTCGCGAACCGACCCCGGAAGAGCTGGGCGAACGCATGGACATGCCGGAAGACAAGATCCGCAAGGTCCTGAAGATCGCCAAGGAACCGATCTCCATGGAAACGCCGATCGGTGACGACGAAGATTCGCACCTGGGCGACTTCATCGAGGACTCCACCATGCAGTCGCCGATCGAAGTGGCGACCAGCGAGAGCCTCAAGGAAGCCACCCGCGAAGTCCTCGCCGGCCTCACCGCTCGCGAAGCCAAGGTCCTGCGCATGCGCTTCGGCATCGACATGAATACCGACCACACCCTCGAGGAAGTCGGCAAGCAGTTCGATGTGACCCGTGAGCGTATCCGCCAGATCGAAGCCAAGGCGTTGCGCAAGCTGCGCCACCCGTCGCGAAGCGAGCATCTGCGCTCTTTCCTCGACGAGTGATGAACAAACCCCCGGCCGAAAACCGGGGGTTTTTCTTTGGGTCTTCCACTGGGCAAAGTGCCACGTCTACACTTCGGCGTAGTCCCCCCTGGAATGAGGCCCTTCATGCCGCGTCTGCAGGCAGTTCTACTGTGGTGCCTCGCATTCTGGGCGGGACAGGCATTCGCCCTGAGCCTCACGCCCGACGAACAGCAATGGCTGCAGGCACACCCCACCCTACGCCTGGGTGTGGACGCCTCCTGGCCCCCCTTCGAGTTCCGTGACAGCGACGGCGTCTACCAGGGCCTGGCTGCCAGCTACGTCAAAGTCATCAGCGACAAGCTCAAGGTCGAGCTACAACCGGTCGAACCGGCAAGCTGGAGCGAAGTCCTGCAACAGGCGCGGGACAGCCATCTCGACCTGCTCCCCGGCATCATGGCCACGCCGGAACGCCTCGAGTACCTGACCTTCACCCGCCCCTACCTCGACTTCCCGATCATCATCCTGGCCCGCAAGAACGGCCCCGCGCCAGCCAGCGTTAAGGAGCTCTACGGCCTCAAGGTCGGCGTGGTCGCCCACTACGCTCCGCATGAACTGCTGGTCGCCAGGCACCCCGACCTCAACCTGCAACCGCTGCCCAGTGTCGCGGCCGGACTGCAGGCGCTGGCGGTCGGCCAGGTGGACGCGTTCGTCGGCGACCTCGCCTCCAGTGTCTGGAACCTTCGCCAGCTCAAGCTCGAGGGCCTGCAGATCAGCGGCGAGACTCCCTACCGTTACCAACTGGCCATGGGCGTGCCGAAGGACCAGGCGATTTTCGCCGGCATTCTCGACAAGGTGCTGGCGGACCTGACCGTGGAGCAGATCGACGCACTGCAGGCCCCCTGGGTCGGCGGCCTGGTGGACCACCGCAGCGTGTGGCCCGATGTATTCCGCGTGGTCGTGCCCATCGCGTTCCTGACCACCCTCACCCTGCTGGTCCTGTTCACCATGAACCGGCGCCTGCGCGGCGAGATGCAGCGCCGGGAGAAACTCGAGCAGGCCCTGCGCGACAGCGAACAGCACTACCGCGGCCTGGTGGAAAGCCTCACCGCCATCGCCTGGGAAATGCGCCTGGCGGAGAACCGCTTCACCTACGTCTCGCCCCACGCCCAGCGGCTGCTCGGTTACCCGCTGAGCGACTGGCTGGAACCCGGCTTCTGGCAGCGCACCCTGCATCCGGAAGACGCCGAGCACGCGATCCACTTCTGCATGAGCGAGAGCCATGCCGGGCGCAATCACAGCTTCGATTACCGCATGCTCGCCGCCGATGGGCGAATCGTCTGGATCCGCGACATCGTCACGCTGATCCAGCATGGCGACGACCTGATCCTGCGCGGGCTGATGATCGACATCACCGAAGCCAAGCACACCGAACAGGCCCTGCGTCTGTCCGAGCAGAAGTTCGCCTCGGTCTTCCATCACTGCCCCGACATCATCGTCCTCGCCCGCCGAATAGACGGCGTATTGCTGGCGGTGAACAGCACCTTCGAACAACAGATCGGCATCCCCGCCAGCGAAGCCCTGGGCAAGACCTCGACCGACCTGGGAATCTGGGGCGCGCCCGGCATGGGCCCGGCCATGCTGCAGCGCCTGCAGGGCGAACCGCTGAACAACGTCGAGATCCCGCTCAATCGCCGCGACGGCAGCCACTTCACCGCCCTGCTGTCAGCGCAGCACATCATCCTCGACGACACGCCGGCGCTGGTCGTCGTGGTGCGCAACATCTCCCAGGTCAAGGAAACCCAGGAGCAACTGCGCGTCTCCGAGGAGAAATTCGCCAAAGCCTTCCACGCCTCGCCCGACGGCATGCTCATCTCGCGTATCAGCGACGGCCGGCTGGTGGAAGTGAACCAGGGCTTTACCCGCATCACCGGCTACAGCCGCGAGGAAGCCGCCGAGCGCTCCACCCTCGACCTGCGCCTGTGGGCCAACCCGGCCGACCGCAGCAAACTGCTGGGCATCCTCGACAGCGCCGCCAGCGCCCCGGACTTCACCGCGCAAATTCGCACTCGCGACGGCAGCCTGCGCCTGTGCGAACTGTCCGCCCACCGCATCACCATCGGCAGCGACGACTGCATGCTGACCATCGCGCGCGACATCACCGAGCGCCAGCAGATGCAGGAAAAGCTGCAGCTGGCCGCCACGGTGTTCGAAAGCACCGCCGAAGGCGTGATGATCACCGACGCGCGCCAGCAGATAGTCGCCGTCAACCGCGCCTTCACCGAGATCACCGGCTACAGCGAACAGGAAGCCCTCGGCAACTCACCGCGCCTGCTCGCTTCCGGCCAGCACGACAGCAGCTTCTACGTCGCCCTCTGGCACCAGCTCAACGCCGAGGGCCACTGGCAGGGCGAAATCTGGAACCGCCGGAAGAACCAGGAGCTCTACCCGGAGTGGCTTACGGTCAGCGCCGTGCGCAATGCCGACGGCGAGTTGTCGCACTATGTCGGCGTGTTCGCCGACATCTCCACCCTCAAGTACGCCCAGGCACGGCTGGACTACCAGGCCCACCACGATCCGCTCACCGGCCTGCCCAACCGCCTGCTGTTCGAAAGCCGCCTGAACGCCTCTCTCAAGGAAGCCCAGGAAGACGATCATCAGGGCGCCGTGCTGTTTCTCGACCTCGACCGTTTCAAGCACATCAACGACAGCCTCGGCCACCCGGTCGGCGACCTGCTGCTCAAGTCCATTGCCACCCGCCTGCGCGAGCAGCTGCGCGACGTCGACACGGTGGCGCGCCAGGGCGGCGATGAATTCATCATCCTGCTGCCCGGCCTGCACCACGCACTGGACGCCGAACACGTCGCCAACAAGCTGCTGCTCTGCTTCGAAATGCCGTTCATCGCCGGCGAACAGGAGTTCTTCGTCAGCGCCAGCATCGGCATCTGCCTCTACCCCAGCGATGGCTCGGATGTCGCCACCCTGGTGAAGAATGCCGACGCCGCCATGTACCGGGCCAAGGCCCAGGGCCGCAACCGCGTAGAGTTCTACACCCGCGAACTGACCTTCCAGGCCACCGAGCGCATGGCCTTGGAACATGAATTGCGCCGCGCGCTGGAAAGCGACCAGCTGCAGCTTTACTACCAGCCCAAGCTCTCCCTCAGCACCGGCCAGTTGGTCGGTGCCGAAGCCCTGATCCGCTGGAAGCATCCTCAATTCGGCACCATTTCGCCCGATCGCTTCATCCCCCTGGCTGAGGAAAATGGCCTGATCCTGCCATTGGGTGACTGGGTCCTGCGCCAAGCCTGTCGGCAGATGAGCCGCTGGCAGGACAGCCATGCCGCGTTCGGCCCGCTCTCGGTCAACCTCGCTGGCGCCCAGCTGCGCCAGACCAACCTGGTCGAACGCATCCGTGAACTACTGGCGCACTACAACCTGCAGCCCTCGCGCCTGCAGCTGGAGATCACCGAAAGCTTCCTGATGCACCAGACCGAGGAAGCTCTGTCGATCCTGCACAGCCTCAAGCACCTGGGCGTACAACTGGCCATCGACGACTTCGGTACCGGCTACTCCTCCCTCAGCTACCTGAAGCAACTGCCGCTGGATACGCTGAAGATCGACCAGTCCTTCGTCCACGGCCTGCCGGACGACCCCCACGACGCCGCCATTGCCCGTGCCATCATCGCCCTGGGCCGCAGCATGAACCTCACCGTGATCGCCGAAGGCGTGGAACACGAAGCCCAGGAACGCTTCCTCGAAGCCGAAGGTTGCGACCAGATCCAGGGCTACGCCCTGAGCGCCCCGTTGCCGGCCGACGCCTTTGCCAACCGCTTCCTGGTTCCGCTGCATCCGATTGGCGCGACGCATAACGCGCCGGTATAATCCGCCCGCCTTCTGGGGGCCTATAGCTCAGTTGGTTAGAGCAGAGGACTCATAATCCTTTGGTCCACGGTTCAAGTCCGTGTGGGCCCACCACCCTTTCAGCAAAAGCCGCGCAGATGCGCGGCTTTTTCATTTCTCCGGCGGATAGCGCAGCGTCTCGAAAAAGCTTTCGGCGTTCTGCTCGTAATATCGCGCGATCGAATTGATTACCCCGAGGGAAGCTTCTTCGTTGTATTCGGCAGACCGCCCTGAGGGGATCCAATGCCCCTCACCGCCAATGAATGAGGAAAGCAAGCCTATACGCTGATCAGGACAATTTCCGCGCAGGCGCCCTACACAACGCTCGATGAGATCTGATGGAAGCATATCGACATAGACCTCACGAAACTCATCGACAAGCCCTGTCTCCGCATCCAGCAAAGTGGTCATTGCCATTTTTCTCCATGCAGACTCAGGACTTCTATCGGACACAATCAGGTGAGCTACACCAACCAGCGGGAACCCCAAAGCCAGCAGGGCCGACGCCTGCGAGAAACCGAAGGAGTTCGGCGAGCGATGCTGGCGTGCATATGATGCCCTGACTGCCTTCGACTCGATGGCCAAAGCTCTGGATGCAACAAGTTCATCCTTCTCGAACGGAATGACCAACAAATCGATATCGCCGGGAAAAGTCTGACCTGGGCAAATAGCGTCGATCGGGACAAGTCCTCTGATCATCACTCCGCTATCTCTTGGCATGCTATTGAAGTAACGAGAGTCCAGTTGCTGGTAACCCATGCCGAAGAGCCGCCGCTCCAGGACCAACCGAATCCCCAGATAACGCTCATCTGCTTTTCTGATCATCCATTCGGGCAACAGCACCCGCTCTCCTTCCAGCACTCTGCGCGGGCGCCTTTCTATTGGAAATCGACAATCAATCGACACTGTTCTTCTCCCAGGCACGAGCCACCATTCAGCCACCAACGTCTGACAACCCTCTCCACTCCAAGCTGTTAGCATAGGTCCGACCTTTGATCGCGCTGCCCGCGCGGCTCAACTGCAAGGAAGGAACCATGGCTGAAAGCTGCAACTTCGCTTTCCTCAAGGAACACGACCCGGTTTTCCTGCAACTCGCGACGACTGCCGAACAGGTCTTCGCCAGCGATCCGAATACGACGCTGATCAAGCTGCGCCAGCTGGGCGAGGCGCTGGCGCAGGACCTGGCCGGGCGCGCCGGCATCGAGTTTGACGAGAGAACGAACCAGGCCGATCTGCTCTTCAAGCTGAGTCGCGAGATCCAGCTTGATCGCAGCATCGTCAGTCTGTTCCATACCCTGCGCATCGAAGGCAACAAGGCGACTCACCAATTCCGCACCCAGCACCGTGAAGCGCTGGACGGCCTGAAAGTCGCACGCGGACTGTGCGTCTGGTATCACCAGGCGTTCGGCAAGAACGGCAGTGCCTTCACGCCCGGCGCCTTCACCAAGCCAAGCGACCCAAGCGAGCCGTTACGCGAGTTGCAGCAGGAGATCGATCAGCTCAGGAGCCAGTTGCACGCCTCCAGCGAGAAGCTGGAAAGCAACCAGCAACTGACCGAACTGCTCCAGCGCGAATCCACGGAGTACGCGGTACTCGCCGAGCAGATGGACGCCGAGTCACGCCTCTATCAGAAACAGGCCGCCGCACACGAGACGGCGCTGGAACAACTGCGCGCCGAGCATGAGCGCAGCATCAAGGCACTGCAGCAGGAGCTTGCCGCCAAGCCGCAATCCAGCCAGCAGGTGCAGCTCAAGACCCAGCAGGCCGCAAGCCCCTTCGACCTGGATGAAGACCTCACCCGGATCATCATCGACCAGCAATTGATCGACGCCGGATGGGAAGCGGATTCCCTGGACCTCACCTACGCCAAGGGCATCCGCCCGGAGAAGGGCCGCAACCTGGCAATTGCCGAATGGCCTACCAGCAGCACGCTGGCCCGAGCGGACTACGTACTGTTCGCGGGTCTGGTGCCCATCGCCATCGTCGAAGCCAAACGCAAGCGCATCAATGTCGCCGACCGGGTCACCCAGGCAGAACGTTACGCCGAGGCCTTCCCGCTGCAGTCCGAGCACCAACCCGCCTGGCTGCTGGCGGGAAGCAGCCAGCCCTGGGGCAATGGCAAGGGCGGCCTTTATCGCATTCCATTCGCTTTTTCCTGCAATGGTCGTCCCTACATCAAGCAATTGGCCGAGCAATCGGGCACCTGGTTCCGCGATCTGCGCAGCCCCGCCAACCTGCGCCGCCCGCTTCAGGACTTCTATACCCCGGATGGCCTGCTGAACCTGCTCAAGCTCAGCCGCGAAGAAGCGGAGGCCAAACTGAAGCAGGAGGGTTTTGCCTACCTGAAGCTGCGTGATTATCAGGAAAAGGCCATCCGCGCGGTCGAACTGGCCATCGCCAACAACCAGCGCGAATGCCTGCTCGCCATGGCGACCGGTACCGGCAAGACGCGCACCATCATCGGCCTGCTCTACCGCTTCCTGAAGGCCGAGCGCTTCAAGCGCATCCTCTTCCTGGTCGACCGCAGCGCCCTCGGGGACCAGGCAGTGGAAGCCTTCCACGACATGCCGCTGGAACAGAACCAGACGCTGGCGCAGATCTACGACATCAAGGAACTCGGCGATATGGCCGCCGAAGCCGCTACCCGCCTGCAAGTGGCAACCGTGCAGGCGATGGTCAAGCGCATCTTCCAGTCCGACACGCCGCCGTCCATCGACCAGTTCGACTGCATCATCGTCGACGAAGCCCACCGCGGTTACACCCTCGACCAGGAGATGAGCGAAGGCGAGCTGGTCGTACGCGATGTCGCGCAGTACCTCTCCCAGTACCGCCGCGTTCTCGACTACTTCGACGCCAGCAAGATCGGCCTGACCGCGACGCCGGCCAAGCACACCACCGAAATCTTCGGCAAACCGGTGTACACCTACAGCTACCGCGAGGCGGTAGCCGACGACTGGCTGATCGATCACGAACCGCCCATTCGCTACGTCACCCGTTTGGCGGAGAACGGCATCCACTACGGCAAAGGCGAAACGGTGGACGTACTGGACACCGTGACCGGCGAGATCGAAAGCGCCGAGCTGGAAGACGAACTGGACTTCGGCATCGAATCCTTCAACCGCCGGGTCATCAGCGAAGACTTCGACCGCGTCATCTGTACTGAACTGGCCAAGGAGCTCGACCCGTTCGGCGAAGAGAAGACCATGATCTTCTGCGTCAACCAGGCCCACGCCGAGCGCGTCAAACGCCTGCTCGACGCCGCCTTCACCGAGCAGCACGAAGATGCCTACAACCAGGCTGCGGTCAGCATCATCACCGGCAAGAGCGACCAGGTGGACAAGCTCATCCGCCTGTACAAGAACGAGCGTTTCCCCAACATTGCCATCACCGTCGACCTGCTCACCACCGGCATCGACGTCCCGCGCATCTGCAACCTGGTGTTCATGCGCCGCGTGCGCTCGCGCATCCTCTACGAACAGATGAAAGGCCGCGCCACCCGCCGCTGCGACGACATCGGCAAGACGGTCTTCCGCATCTATGACCCGGTGGACCTTTACGCCGCACTCCAGGCGGTGGACACCATGAAGCCCCTGGTGAAGAACCCGGACATCCCGCTCGCCCAATTGGTCGCCGAACTGGGCATCAGCACCAGCTTCGATGCACCTGGCAACCGCGAGGGCACCAGCCACGCCAATGACGTGCTCGACGAACTCAGCCAACGCGTCATGCGTATCCTGCGCAAGGCTCAGCACAAGGCCGAGACCAAGCCGACCCTGAAGGCACGGCTGGACGAACTGCACACAGTCTGGGGCGTAGCGCCTGCCGAATTGCACAAGCACTTGCACGAAATCGGCCCGCAGCAGGCGGCGCAGTTCGTCGCCACCCACAGCCGGCTGCTGGAGCAACTCGAAGGCGTGCGCGCGCTGCTCGCCTCGGAAAACTACCCGGTGATTTCCACCCACACCGACGAGCTGATGGTTCGCGAACAGAGTTACGGCGCCAACCAGAAGCCGCAGGACTACCTGGAAAGCTTCAACGACTTCGTCCGCAACCAGCTCAACCAGTCCGTGGCCCTGGGCGTCGTAGTGAACCGGCCCAAGGACCTCACCCGCGAGCACCTGCGCGAGGTCCGTCTGCTGCTGGACAATGCCGGCTACAGCGAGGCCAACCTGGTCAGCGCCTGGCGCAATGCGACCAACCAGGAAATCGCCGCCAGCATCGTCGGCTACATCCGTCAGGCCGCGCTGGGTGAAGCGCTGTTGCCCTTCGACCAGCGCGTTGCCCAGGCCATGCAGCAGATCTACGCCCAGCGGGTCTGGACCCAGTCACAACGCAGACTGCTCGACCGGCTGGCCAAGCAACTGGTGCACGAAGTAGTGCTCGACAGCTCCCAGCTCAACGCCGCCTTCCGCGAAACCGGCGGGCTCAAGCTGCTCGACAAGAACCTGGACGGCAACCTGGACAGCGTCATCCAGGCCCTCAACGACAACCTCTGGCCACAGGTCGTCTAGCCAGTGAGCCGAATAGGCCGCATAATCGGCTCACACTATGAGCCGATTAGAGGATTTATTCGGCTCATTTCGCCTTGAGACGCCTTATGCAAACACCCCAGTGGATCTGGCAGCAGCCTGATTGGCCGCGCTTCACCTGGCAGGCGGAGCGCCTGGCCGCGCCCCTGCGCGCCTGCGCCCAGGCCCAGGGCCGGTTGCTGGGCATGGCGGGCGCCGTGGATGCGGATGCCGAGGCAAAAAACAGTCTCGATGCGCTGTTGCAGAATATCGTGACTTCCTCGGCCATCGAAGGCGAAGCGCTGAACGCCGGCTCCGTGCGCTCTTCCCTCGCCCGCCGCCTGGGCTTGGCCGTCGAAGCTCGCCCCAGCGTTCGCAGCGAAGGCCTCGCCGAGTTGCAGCTGGATGCCATCGGCAATCAGGACCCACCGCTGACCTTCGAGCGCCTGTGTACCTGGCACCGCTGGCTGTTCCCGCAGGAAGACCCACTCCTGGGCCACGCCATTCGTGTGGGCGAGCTGCGGGGCGACGAGCCGATGCAGGTGGTCTCCGGCCGGCTGGATCGCCCCACCGTGCATTTCGAGGCGCCGCCCAGGGAAGGCCTCGAACAGCAGCTCGACACCTTCCTCGCTTGGTTCGACAGCAGCCGCAGCGATGCCGCTCTGGACCCGCTGCTGCGCGCCGGCATCGCCCATTTCTGGTTCGTCACCCTGCACCCGTTCGACGACGGTAACGGCCGCCTCACCCGCGCCCTCACCGACCTCGCGCTGGCCCAGAGCGAGCGGCACGCCGTGCGCCTCTACGCCCTGTCCGCCAGCATCCTCGACGACCGCAGCGGCTACTACCGCATCCTCGAAACCAGCCAGAAAGATGGCCTCGACCTCACTGCCTGGCTGGAATGGTTCCTCGCCACCCTGCTGCAAAGCCTCGAACAGGCCCTGCAACGCATCCAGCGCGTGCTGGGCAAGACGCGCTTCTGGCAGGCGCACCGCGGCGACGGCCTATCCCCCGAACAACTCAAGGTGCTCAACCGCCTGCTCGACGGCGGCGAAAAGGGCTTCGAAGACGGCATCAGCGCCGGCCAATACCAGGCCGTCGCCCAGGTCTCCAAAGCCACCGCCACCCGCCACCTGGGTGACCTCCTCGCCAAGGGCTGCCTCGTGCGCCTGCCCGGCGGCGGGCGCAGCACCCGCTACCAGATCAACCAGCCCGGCAGCCCCTGCCCGGCCACGACTCCGAGTGAAGCATGACCAACAACGACATCGTCCAGAAGCTCTGGAACCTCTGCGACGTCCTGCGCGACGACGGCATCAACTACAGCGACTACGTCACCGAGCTGGTGCTGCTGCTGTTCATCAAGATGGAATACGAACAGGCCCAGAGCGGCAGCGGCTTCGAGCACAAGCTGCCCGAAGGCGCGCGCTGGCCCGACCTCACCGACAAATCCGGCCTGGTGCTGCTCAACCACTACCGGCAGATGCTGCTCAACCTCGGCCAGAACAGCGACCCGCTGATCGCCGCCATCTACGCCGATGCGCAAACCCGCCTCAAGGAGCCGCGCCACCTTGAGCAACTGATCAAGAGCCTGGACGCCATCGACTGGTTCAGCGCGCGCAAGGACGGCCTCGGCGACCTCTACGAAGGCCTGCTGGAAAAGAACGCCAGCGAAACCAAATCCGGCGCCGGCCAGTACTTCACCCCGCGCCCGCTGATCGACAGCATCATCCGCGTCATCCGCCCGCAGGCCGGCGAAACCGTCCAGGACCCGGCCGCCGGCACCGCCGGCTTCCTTATCGCCGCCGATGCCTACATCAAGCAGCACACCGACGAGCTGTTCGACCTCAACGACCGCCAGCGCGCCTTCCAGCGCAACAAGGCCTTCATCGGCGTCGAACTGGTGCCCGGCACCCGCCGCCTGGCACTGATGAACTGCCTGCTGCACGGCATGGAGGGCGACGCCGAAGGCGTGGTGCACCAAGGCAACGCCCTGGGCCAGACCGGCGCCAACCTAAAGAAGGTCGACCTGATCCTCTCCAACCCGCCCTTCGGCACCGCCAAGGGCGGCGGCGGCCCGACCCGGGACGACCTCACCTACCGCACCAGCAACAAACAGCTGGCCTTCCTCCAGCACATCTATCGCGGCCTCAAGCCAGGCGGCCGCGCCGCCGTGGTGCTGCCGGACAACGTACTGTTCGAAGCCGGCGTCGGCACCGACATCCGCCGCGACCTGATGGACAAGTGCAACCTGCACACCATTCTTCGTCTGCCCACCGGCATCTTCTATGCCCAGGGTGTGAAGACCAACGTGCTGTTCTTCCAGAAAGGCACAGCGGACAACCCGCACCAGGAAGAAGGTTGCACCCAGTGCGTGTGGGTCTATGACTTGCGCAGCAATATGCCCAGCTTCGGCAAGCGCACGCCCTTTGGTGCCAGCCACCTGCAGCCGTTCGAGCAGGCTTATGGTGAGGACGCGAACGGCAACAGCCCGCGTGCTGAGAATGTAGAAGGTATTGGTGAGGCCAGCCGCTTCCGTGTATTCACTCGCGAATACATTCGCAATGAACGTGGCGACTCGTTGGATATCAATTGGCTGAAGGATGCCGACAGCCTGGATGCCAATGATCTGCCAGCGCCAGAAGCGCTGGCGGGTGAGGCCATGGCCGAACTGACCGAGGCGCTGCATGGGCTGGAAGAGCTGATGAAGGCTCTGGGCGCAGGGGATGAAGTGACGGCGCAGAAGCAGTTGATGGCGGAGGTGATGGGATTGACGGTAGCTCAGGAGACGGCAGATGAGTGAGCTACCGAATGGGTGGGCGCTCGCACGCTTAGATGAATTGGCCGACTTGAATCCAAAGCAGAGTTTCGATGATGAACTCTCGGCAGGATTCGTCCCCATGTCCCATGCGCCAACTAACTTCCTTGGCAAGCTGCGCTTTGATGAACGCCCATGGGGCGAGATTAAAAAGGCTTATACAAACTTCAAGGACGGCGACGTTATTTTCGCCAAGGTTACCCCCTGCTTTGAAAACAGCAAGGCTGCAATTGTTGAAAGCCTGCCCAACGGTATCGGCGCTGGCAGCAGCGAATTCTATGTTCTCCGACCGAGCAGCGATGAGGTCTCTGCAAAGTACTTGCTGGCTGCAGTGAAAAGCCTGGACTTTCTTCGTGAGGGGGCTGCCAATATGACGGGGGCGGTCGGCTTACGTCGTGTACCAAAGCAATTTATCGCGGGCTACGAAGTGCCCGTCCCGCCGGCACACGAACAAACCCGCATCGCCCAAAAACTCGATGAACTGCTGGAGCAGGTCGGCACCCTCAAAGCCCGCATCGACGCCATCCCTGATCTACTCAAGCGTTTTCGTCAATCCACCCTAACTGCGGCGATTTCAGGGCGATTGACGGAGGAGTGGCGAACGCAAAATGAGCCAGTCCTTGACCAAGAATTACTCGCTCAACTAGATGAAAATGAATTCTCAATTTGGCCCACAGTACGACTCAAGGATGTTGCTCGCGATTTCTCGTACGGGAGTTCTGCCAAGTCGCAGAAGGCTGGCGAGATACCAGTTTTAAGAATGGGAAACATTCAATCCGGTCAACTAGTATGGGACGATCTAGTTTTCTCATCGAACCCCGAAGAGATAAATAAGTACTCACTCCAAGCAGGCGATGTCCTTTTCAACAGAACGAACAGCCCAGAACTTGTTGGCAAGACCGCCATATACAAAGGGGAGCAGGCTGCAATATATGCAGGCTATCTGATTCGCATTAGGTGTTCTAAACGTCTAACCCCAGAATTCCTAAACTATGCACTGAATAGCCCATATGGACGAAATTACTGCTGGCGGGTTAAAACAGACGGAGTTAGCCAATCGAATATCAATGCAAAAAAGGTAGCAGATTTTCGACTCGGCTTGCCCAACGTAGAAGAGCAAACAGAGATCGTCCGCCGCGTCGAACAGCTCTTCGCCTTCGCCGACCAATTGGAAGCCAAAGTCCAGAACGCCAAGGAGCGCATCGACAAACTGACCCAAAGCATCTTGGCCAGGGCCTTCCGTGGCGAGCTGGTGCCGCAGGACCCGAACGATGAGCCAGCCTCCGTGCTGCTGGAACGCATCAAGGCCCAGCGGGCGGCGGAGCCGAAGGCCAAGCGTGGGCGGAAGAAGGCGGAAAGTGCCTGAGTGAATGGGCGCTCGGCTCTGAGCGCCAAACGTATCGAGGAATGGGCGAAGGTGCCGAGGCGCTCGCCCCGCAAGGAGTTGCCAGGATGTCCGTACCGACTTACGACCAGTTCATCGAGCCCGTGTTGCGTTTCCTCGCCACCCGACCGGAGGGCGTGCCCACCCGTGAGGTGCAGGAAGCGGCGGCCAATGCGCTGCAGCTGACGCCGGAGCAACGCCAGGAAATGCTGCCCAGCGGCCTGCAGCCGATCTTCCGCAACCGTATCGGTTGGGCCCACGACCGGCTCAAGCGCGCCGGGCTGTCCAGCAGCCCGAAACATGGCTTCTGGCAACTCACGCCACAGGGTGCGGACTAAGCGGCGCAAAACGCGGCGCCCCTGCCGGCGGACAAAGTAGAACGGCTAGCCATCGGCTACATGGATGTGAAGCTCACGGCGCCAACCGGTGCCGCCGCGCTAGACAAGGAGCTGGAAGCCGCGCCCTCGCTCGAATCCGCCACGCAAAGCCCGGAAGAGCGGCTGAACCAGGCGGTGAAGGAACTACGCGATTCGGTGGCGGCGGATTTGCTGGATAACCTCAAGCAGGTATCGCCCGGCCGCTTCGAGGTGATCGTGCTGGATGTATTGCACCGCCTCGGTTACGGCGCCAGCCGCACCGATCTGCAGCGGGTCGGCGGCTCCGGCGATGGCGGTATCGACGGGGTGATCTCGCTGGACAAACTGGGGCTGGAGAAGGTCTACGTGCAGGCCAAGCGCTGGCAGGGCACGGTGGGCCGGCCGGAGTTGCAGGCCTTCTACGGGGCACTGGCCGGGCAGAAGGCCAAGCGCGGCGTGTTCATCACCTCCTCCAGCTACACCCAGCAGGCCATCGACTTCGCCCGTTCGGTGGAAGGCATCGTGCTGGTGGATGGCCTGCGCCTGGTGCACCTGATGATGGACCATGAAGTCGGCGTGTCGTCCCAGACCGTGCGTATCCCCAAGTTGGACACGGACTACTTCGACGAAGAGGCCAGCTAAGCCGGGCTATCGCATTTCGGGAGTCGACATTCGCCGCAACGGCGAAGGGAGCAGGTGAAAGGCCACCTGAGGAGCCTGATGGACTGGCAGGCAAGCTCTCGGTGCGCAGGAGCGATGCGCGCGGATTAGGGAAGATCAGGTACGGCCGTTACGTTGACTTCCTCGAATGCCCTCTTCCTAACCCTCTTCCTGAAGGGAGAGGGAACTGTCTCGATGGGGCTGAAAGCTTTGCGCAATCCTGTTCGTACAGCGGAAAACCATCGCGGACGGCATCAGTTCCTACGCTCCATGGCAAAAAAACGACGGTTTCCTGGCCCCGCAATGCGAGCCACTTCACACCTGCCGTCGACCATCTGACGCAGGCGCTGCGCCAACATGACAGGCGTCAATATCAGATAGCCATTAGCCATTAAATTGGCATCTCCCTGATATGAGCGAATCCGTCATGACTCTCCACCGGTATCCGGTCCAGTTGCTGGTCACTTCCCAGGATCCGGCGTTGGCGCGCCAGGTTCGTGCGCTGCTGGCGGCCTACGAGCTGCCCTGCGCGGTGATGGAAGGACCACGCAATTGCGAGCAGGCGCCGCTGTGCCGATGGTTCAAGGACGCGCCCTTGAGCGATTCGGCGCGGATGCTCGCGCTGCTGGCCGACGCCATCGGTGTGCTGGAGCGAACCCGCCATGCCTTCCGCTCCCGCGAACTGGGCGAACTGCGCCAGCGCCTGAGCGGCGCACTGCAGGAGTTGTCGGGGCCGCGCCCGCTGGTGTAAAAGACTCCCACCCGCGTTCCGCCGTTGCGGAAGCTGGCTTTGCCGGGCAGGACTTGTGGGCCTGCAAGACAAAGCGCCGAGTTGGTCGCCGTCGATTTCGACGAGACGACGAGCCGGCGCTTTTTTCATGCCCGACAAAAACAGCAGACCCGCAAGGAGCCGAACATGGGCCTGGGACCGAAGCTCGATAGCGTGCTCGAGCGCATCGGCCTGTCGACGATGGAAGTCGATCAGCGCCTGAGTTACCTGGAGTGGCAAGAGGAGGATGGGCGCCATCTGCATGGCCGCGCCGCCGAACTGGAGGGCTGCCACCAGCGCTTCATCGAGCAGCTCTACGATCACCTGCGCCATTATCCGCCGCTGGGGGCGATCCTCTCGGAACCCGCGACACTGGCGCGGCTGAAATGCAGCCAGTTCGAATACTACCGCCAGCTGTGGGACGCCCCGCAGGACGCCGACTACGTGCGCGACCGCCTGCGCATCGGGCTGGTGCACCAGCAGGTCGGCGTCGAGCTGAAGTGGTATCTGGGCGCCTATCGCCTGTACCTGGACCAGATGCTCGCCGACCTGATGGGCGACGCCCCGGAAGCCCAGACCTACGCCAGCCTGCTCAAGCGGGTGTTCTTCGACATGTCGCTGGCTATCGACACCTACGGCGCCGCCCAGCGCCAGGCGCTGGAGGACAGCGAGGCGCGCTTCGCCCGCGCCCTGCGCGGTGCCAACGACGGCATCTGGGACTGGGACCTGGGCAACGACCGCCTCTACGTCTCCGAGCGCTGGGCGCGCATGCTCGGCCTGACCCGCGATAACCTCGGCGAAGGCAGCACCAGCTGGTTCGCCCGCGTGCATCCGGACGACCTGCCCGGTCTGCGCAAGGCCATCGATGCGCACCTGCGCGGCAGCAGCGCGCTGCTCAGCCACGAGTACCGTATCCGCCAGCGTGACGGCAATTACCTCTGGGTGCTGGCGCGTGGTGTGGTCACCGATGGGCGCATGGCCGGCTCGCAAACAGACATCAGCCAACACAAGGCCAGCGAACACCAGCTCAGCCATGCGGCGCGGCACGACCCGCTCACCGGCCTGGGCAATCGCCTGCGCCTGGACGAGCTGCTGCAGCAGGCCCTGATGCGCCAGCGCCGCCCCGGCGCGCGCGAGTCCGGCCTGCTGTTCATCGACCTGGACCGCTTCAAGCTGATCAACGACAGCCTCGGCCACGCCGTTGGCGATCGCGTGCTGGTGGAAGTCTCGCAGCGACTGCTGCGCTGCCTGCGACCGGGTGATCACCTGGCGCGCTTCGGCGGCGACGAGTTCGTCGTATTGCTGGATGACCTCGCCAGCCTCTGCGATGCCGAGCAGGTCGCACAGCGCATGCTCGATTGCCTGCGCCAGCCGCTGCACGTGGACGGCCGCACGCTGGTGGTCAGCGCCAGCATCGGCATCACCGGCTTGATGACCGACGGCCAGGCCATCGACACCCTGCAGGCCGCCGACCTGGCGCTGTATCGCGCCAAGGAAGCCGGCAAGGCGCAGTACGCGCGCTTCAGCCTCGAGCTGCAGGCCGAGGCGCAGCGCCGGCTCGATCTGGAAAGCGCGCTGGCGCAGGCGCTGCGGCGCGAGGAGTTCAGCCTGCACTACCAGCCCATCGTCCGCCTGGACAGCGATTCGCCACACTGGGAGGCGGTGGAGGTGCTGCTGCGCTGGAGGCACGACGGCCAATCCGTCTCGCCGCTGGACTTCATCCCGGCGCTGGAGGAATCCGGCGAGATCGTCCCGGTCGGCGACTGGGTACTGCGCCAGGCCTGCCGGCAGACGGCGCTCTGGCAGAGCCAGGGGTACCGCGACCTCTACTGTTCGGTCAACCTGTCGAGCCGGCAGCTGCAGCAACCGGGCTTCGCCGCGCGGGTACAGCAGATTCTGGCGGAGAGCGGCCTGTCTCCGCGCAGCCTGGTACTGGAGATCACTGAAAGCCTGCTGATGCAGGACGGCGCGGAAACCCTCGCCTGCCTCCGCGAACTGGCCGCCGAGGGTGTGCGCCTGGCGCTGGACGACTTCGGCACCGGCTACTCCTCGCTGGGGTATCTCAAGCGCTACCCGCTGCACATCCTCAAGGTCGACCGCAGCTTCATCACCCGCGTGCCGGACGACCCGGAACTCAGCGCCATCTGCCGCGCCATCATCGGCCTGGGCCACAGCCTGGGCCTGGAAGTGGTGGCCGAGGGCGTCGAACGCCAGGAACACCTCGACTTCCTGCGCGCCGAAGGCTGCCGCCACGCCCAGGGCTTCCTGTTCAGCAAGCCGCTGGCGCCGGAACAACTCTTCCAGACCCGCGTGGAGCACCAGCGATGAAGCAGAACCTGCCGATCACCGGGCGCCAGGTGGATGTGCCGGTCAACGCCAACATTCTCTCCACCACCGACCTCAAGGGCGCGGTCACCCATGTGAACCCGGACTTCATCCAGGTCAGCGGTTTCCAGGCCGAGGAGCTGGTGGGTTTCAACCACAACCGCGTGCGTCACCCGGACATGCCGCCCGCCGCCTTCGCCCACCTCTGGCAGACGCTGCAGGCCGGGCGCAGCTGGATGGGCCTGGTGAAGAACCGCTGCAAGAACGGCGACCACTACTGGGTCAGCGCCTTCGTCACACCGATTCGCCATGGCGGAAAAGTCGTGGAGTACCAGTCGGTGCGCACCCGTCCCGGCGCCGAGCAGGTCGATGCGGCGGAGCGCCTTTACGCGCGGATGCGCGGGGGAGCGAAGTTGGCCCGCCCGCGCCTGCCACTGCCGTTGCAACTGCTGATCGGACTGGTGCTGGCGCAGGCCGGCGGTGCCCTGCTGGCGCTGCTGCTGCCCAAGCTGACGGTGCTGGCATTCCTGCTGGCGCTGGGCGCCTCGGGCGCCTGGCTGGTGCTACGCCTGCAACCGCTGGGCGCGCTGCTCGGGCGAGCGCGGAAGATCGCCGACAACCCGCTCAGCCAGCAGCTGTATACGGGCCGGAACGACGAATTCGGCGAGCTGGAGTTCGCCTTCCACATGCTGGAGGCGGAAACCGCCGCGGTGGTCGGGCGCATGGCGGACGCCTCGCATCAGTTGGCCGAGCATTCCGCGGCACTGGCCGACGCCATGGCCGGCGGCAGCGCCGCTTCGCAGTTGCAGCAGCGCGAGACCGAACAGGTGGCCAGCGCCATGCAGCAGCTCGCGCAGAGCGTCCAGGAAGTCGCCCGCCACGCGCAGCACAGCGCGGTGGCGGCGCAGTGCAGCGAGCGCATCACCCAGTCCGGGCATCAGGATGTGCACGGCACGCGCGGGCAACTCGCCGCGCTGGAAGCCGGCGTGCGCGCCGCGAGCGTCGCGGTCGAACAGCAGAAGGAGCACAGCGAGGCTATCTCGCGGATGCTCGAAGTAATCCGCGATGTCGCCGGGCAGACCAACCTGCTGGCGTTGAACGCCGCCATCGAAGCGGCACGCGCCGGGGAAAGCGGGCGTGGTTTCGCGGTGGTCGCCGATGAGGTGCGGGCGCTGGCTTCGCGCACGGAGAATTCCGCGCGGGACATCCAGTCGTTGGTCGGTAATCTCCAGCAGGGCGCCGAGGATTCGGTGCGCGCGCTATGGCATTGCTGCGAGCGGGCGGTCGCCAGCCTGGAGCAGGCCGGGCATGCGGCGGGCACGCTGGAACAGATCAGCGAGCAGGTCTCGGCGATCCAGCGCATGAGCCTGGAAATCGCCGAGGCCATCGAGGAACAGGGCGTCGCCAGCGAAGACGTGCGGCGCAGCCTGCACGCCATTCGCAGCTCAGCCGACAGCAATGCGCAAAAGGTCGGCACCTGCCAGCGCAGCGCCGCGCGCATGGCGGAACTGTCGGCGGAGTTGCGGATGCTGGCGGAGCATTTCTGGGAGGGCAGCCGGGCGGGTTAGCGCTTGGCGATGATGTACACGGCGTGGACGATACCGGGGATGTAGCCGAGCAGCGTCAGCAGGATATTGAGCCAGAACGCACCGCCGAAACCGACCTGGAGGAACACGCCCAGCGGCGGCAGAAGGATGGCGATCAGAATGCGGATGAGGTCCATGCGGTGGCTCCTTGTGAGATTGCCTTGTGCATGGAATTGACCGCAGGAAAGCGAAGCGGGTTCAGAGAATCTTGCTGGCTATGATGCTGACCTGTAGGAGCAACTGTCTTCATCGGTCACTCTGTGCCACGGAATTCCCCTCACCCCTGCCCTCTCCCAGAGGGAGAGGGAGCAGATTGTGCCGGCTGACACCATGGCTTCATCCTGCACCGAACTGTCCCCTCTCCCCCTGGGAGAGGGTTAGGGTGAGGGCCGACCCGAGCGCAGAACTTTCGCGTAGGAGCGGGCCATGCCCGCGATCGCGTCCATGGGGCGCTCCTACAGGGTTCATCCGGGGTTACAGGAACCAGCGGTACTCCCGCGCGCTGACTTCGTTCATGAAGTCCAGGTGGTCGTGGCGCTTGTTCTCGCAGTAGACGAAGACGAACTCGCTGCCCAGGCCATCCTTCACCACCGGATGGTCTTCCATCTCGGCGACGGCGCCGAGCATGTCGCGGGGGAAGTCGATGCCGCTGGAGCGGTCTTCGTTGAGCGGCGGGATGGGTTCCTGGCGGGTTTCCAGGCCGTGCTCCATGCCGGTGAGGATCGCCGCGAGCACCAGGTAAGGGTTGGCGTCGGCGCCGGCCAGACGGTGTTCGATGCGCAGGTTCCTGCCATCGGATTCGGGGATACGGATGCACGCATCGCGGTCCTCGAAGCCCCAACTGGCCTTGCTCGCGGCGTTCACGCGGGAGCCGTAGCGGCGGTAGGCGTTGTGGTTGGCGGCGAAGATCGGCATGCAGTGCGGCAGCAACTCCAGGCAGCCGGCCACGGCGTGGCGCAGGGCCTGCTGGTTGTCGCGGTCGAGCAGGTTGTTGCCGTCGCGGTCGTAGAGACTGACGTGCACATGCATGCCACTGCCCGGCGCATGCAGGTAGGGCTTGCTCATGAAGCTGGCGCGGTGCCCATGCTTGAGCGCCACGCCTCGGGTGGCGCGGGTGAACAGCGCGGCCTGGTCGGCGGCGTGCAGGCCGTCGTCGCAGTGGGCGAAGTTGATCTCGAACTGGCCGGGGCCGATCTCGGCGGTGATCACGTTGGCGTCCACGCCCTGCTCGCGGGAGGCTTCGACGATCTCGTGGAGCACACCGGAGAAGCGCGACAGGCGTTCGATGTGCATGTTCGGCTGGTCGTCCTCGTCGTCGCACAGCGGGTCGCGCGGGTATTGCGGCAGGCCGTTGTCGAGCTTCTTGTCGAACAGGTAGAACTCCAGCTCGAAGGCCACCACCGGGCGGATGCCCTTGGACTCCAGGCGCTGCATGACGCGGGCGAGCACTTCGCGCGGTTCGAATTCGATGGGCGCCTCGGTGCCGTCGGAACTGATCAGCATCTGCCCCAGCGGCTGGTTCTCCCAGCGCACCGGCTTGAGCGAACCGGGGATCAGGCGGCGCGGCGCGTCCGGGTCGCCGTCGTTGAAGCAGTAGTCGCCGATGGGGTGCAGGCCGCCCTGTACGCCGAGCAGCACGCAGTTCTGCGGCAGTTTCAGCGGGCTGCCGGCGGCGACTTTCTCGAGCATGTCCACTGGGTAGCGCTTGCCGTAGAAGTGGCCGGGAATGTCCAGGCAGATCAGGTCGACGTAGCGGATGTCCGGGTATTGCTGGCGGAAGGCGCGGACTTCGCTGAGCAGGTCGGGATGCATCGGGCGGTTCATGATGTTCTCTGGGGCCTTTGTGCGGGGGCGGCCGGATCGTTTTCCCAAGCCAACCCTCGCGGGCTGGCTTGGGAAATCAGGTGAAGATCCACAGCACCCTTGTTGGTTTATCGGTGAGGTTGCCGTAGCGGAACTGGCTGTGCGGCGGCAGTTGGAAACTGTCGTTGGGATAGAGGGTGACGGTGTCGTCCTCGTACCAGATGGTCAGCTCGCCTTCGAGGACGAAGCCGCCCTGCTCCGAGCTGTCGTCCAGGTGGCCTTCGCCGCTGGTGGCGCCGGGGGCGAGGATGCTGTCGAGCATGGAGAAGCCGCCGGACATGTTCGGCGAGGCGAGGATGTCGGTGACGCCGCCGGCGTAGTACAGGGTGCGGCGATCGTTCGGCCGGGTGACCCAGTCGCGCTCGCGGCGGGTGTCGCCGGCGTAGAAGTAGGTAGTCGGTACGCCCAGGGCTTCGCTGATGGCGGTGAGGTCGGCCACGGTGGGTTGCGACAGGCCGCGCTCGACCTGGGACAGGAAACCCACCGAGCGGCCGATCTGTTCGGCCAGCTCACCCAGGGTGAGGTTCTTGTGCTTGCGCAGGTCGCGGATCAGCGTGGCAAGGTGTTCGTTGGTGGCCGTCTGGGTCATGGCAGGTTCCGAATTAGACAAAGTCCCGCAATCGATACCAGGCCTTGCCGACGGCTTCCAGTGGCGCGGCGAAGCGCTGGCCGCCGGGGAACCCGGGATTGCGGATGCGTTGATAGAGGTCAAGCTCGTCACTGCGCCCCTGCATCGCCTCGCTCACCGCATGGGCAGCGGCCAGGCTGGGCAGTACGCCGTGGCCGGAATAGCCCTGCAGCCAGTAGAGATCGCCGCGCCGGCCGATGTCCGGGGTGCGCCGCATGCTGCAGTCGATGTGCCCGCCCCAGGCGTACTCCAGTTCCACGCCCTTGAGCTGCGGGAATACCCGCTCGACATAGGGGCGCGTAGCGGCGCGGATGTCCGAAGGCATGCCGCCCAGGTAGGTGCAGCCGCCGCCGAACAGCAGGCGATGATCGGGGGTCAGGCGGAAGTAGTCGAGGACGAACTGGTTGTCGGTGACGCAGCAGTTCCTCGGCAGCAGTGAACGAGCCAGCTCCTCGCCCAGCGGCGCGGTGGCGACCTGGTAGGTGCCCACCGGCAGGATGCGCTCGGAGACGTCGCGGTCCAGCCCGTCGATATAGGCGTTGCAGGCCAGCACCAGGGAGGCGCAGCGCACGCTGCCATGCTCGGTTGTCACCTCGTAGCCGTTGCCGCTCTCGCGGAAGCTCAGCGCGCGGGTCTGCTCGAAGATGCGGCCGCCAGCGCGCTCGATGGCCCCGGCAAGGCCGTAGGCCAGCTTGAGCGGATTCAGGTGCGCAGAGTTGGGATCGTACAGGCCGGCCTGGTAGCGGTCGCTGGCGATCCACTGCGGCAGGTCTTCACGGGGGATGAATTGCAGGCCTTCGTAGCCCCAGCGACGATTGGCTTCGGCCTGCCAGTCGTAGAGCGAGCCAACGCGGCGTTGCAGCACGGCGGTCCACAGGTGGCCGATGCGGTAATCGCAGTCGAAGCCGTGGCGTTGCGGCAGGTCGCGCAGTTCGTGGGCGGCCCACAACATGCCCTGCCACAGGCGCAGCGCGCCTTCATGGCCGAGGTCGTCCTCGATGGGACCGAGGTCGCTGGACCAGCCCGGCAATGCCTGCCCGCCGTTGCGTCCGGAGGCAGCCCAGGCAATGCGGCTGGCTTCGATCATGCAGACCTGACGGCCGCCTTCCACCAGTTGCAGCGCCGTGTGCAGGCCACTGAACCCGGCACCGATCACCAGGACTTCGCATTCCAGCGGCTCGCGCAGCACATCGCGCGGCTGGATCAGCTCGGGGTTGGTACCGGCGTAGTAGGTGCCGACCGGCTCGGCGGAGCGCAGGAACATCGCGACCTCGTGAAATTGTTCTGTTTATTTTTCATGAAAAATAACAGAACAAATTTCACAAGGCTAGTCCGCCGGTCTTTTCGTCCGGCGGACTCCGCTTCAACTCGTCAGGAAGACAGCACTGCTGCGCTGTCCTGCCCTTCGCGCTTCTGCCGCATGCTGACCATGACCACCAGCGCCACCAGGATACCGGCGAGGATGGCCGAGGAGCCGATGGTGCCGAAGTCCAGCCCACCCTTCTCGTGGGACTTGGTCAGCACGTCGCCCAGGGTCGCGCCGAACGGCCGGGTCAGCACGAAGGCCACCCAGAACAGCAGCACCGAGGAAAGCTTGGTGAAGTAATGCAGCAGCACGACCACGGCGATCAGGCTGCCGATCAGCAGCGCGCCGCCGGCGAAGCCCAGGCCGGAGTCGTCGGCGAGGAAGTCGCCCAGTGCGGTGCCCAGGGTGTTGGAGAAGAGGATGGCGACCCAGTAGAACATCTCGCCCTTGAAGCTGCGGATGTTGTCCACCGACAGCGAGGTACCGCTGAAGCGCCAGGCCGCGAAGATCGCCACCAGGATGCTGACCAGGATCGCCGAGCCGCTGGCGTAGCCCAGGCCCAGGGTGCGGTCCATGAAATCGGACATGGTGGTGCCGGCGGTGCTGGTGGAGAGGATCACCAGCCAGTACAGCCAGGGCACGTAGCGCTTGCTGGCGAGCTGGCCGACCAGGGTGACGAGGAAGACGCTGATGAGGATCAGCGAGCTGATCGCATAGCCGACGTTCAGGGTCATCGACAACAGGTCGCCGGCGGTTTCCCCCAGAGTGGTGGCGCAGATTTTCATCACCCAGAAGGCCAGGGTGATCTGTGGCAGTTTATTCACGACATATCTCCGGAAAATGAGCGGGATCGACGCGCGGGTCGCGTCACGGCACCCCGGAGTTCCTGTGGTCTCCCCCAATGACCCCGGTGCATGGGCGTGGAGACTGAAGTCGGCGCAGTGAAGAAAGGGTCAAGCGGGTATGAAAAATCCATTGGCCTGCTTCCCGACCAGTGATCCGACGGATGACAGATGGCTGTCAGTTGCTATGGTTCCATGAGGGGGCGATACGCCCGAGGAACGCTGAATTGCGCGCGATTGGCCGGCGCATGGGGATATGGATGAATCAGATGATCAAACCGCAACCGTACTGCAAGAACTGCCGGCTGGCGCCGCCCACTCTTAGCGACGAGAAGGTCGAGGAGCTGGAGGCGATCATCAAGCCGGGGCACCTGCTGCATAAGGGCGACTTCGTGTTCCGCCAGGGCGATCCCTTCCACAGCGTGTTCCTGGTGCGTTCCGGTTCGATCAAGACCTTCACCACCAACGAGCAGGGGCTGGAGAAGATCACCGGGTTCTATTTCGCCACCGAGATCTTCGGTTTCTCCGGCATGGGCGAAGGCAGCTATCCGGTGTCGGCGCAGGCACTGGAAAGCACGCTGTGCAGCGAGATTCCATTCAACCAGCTGGAGGAGCTGTCGCTGCAGATTCCCGGCCTGTCGCACCAGATCATGCTGATGATGAGCCGCAAGATCCGTGAGGATCAGCAGATGAAGCTGCTGCTCTCGCGGCTGAACTCGGACTCGCGCATCGCTGCTTTCCTGCTGAACATCTCCGCGCATTTCCGCGAGCGTGGTTTCTCTGCCACGCGCTTCCGCCTGAGCATGTCGCGCAACGAGATCGGTGACTACTGGGGCTGGCGGTGGAAACGGTGTCGCGCAGCTTTACCCGCCTGCAGAAGCACGGGCTGGTACGGGTGGACGGGCGGGAGACGGAGATCGTCGATTTCACCGAGTTGTGCGCGTTGGCCGGGGGGGAGGTCGAGCTTTAAGGTTCCAGCGGACCGCCCGAGCGGCGAGTTTCCCTAAAGCCCCTCCCCCTCGCCACTCTGCCCATCAAGTCCCGATCACACCCCCATCGTCCTTGGTGATCACCATCGTCGTCGAACGCGGAATGCTCTGGCCGTCGCTGGCCGGGAAGCTGAGGGACGGGTGCTGAATGTTCACCCACATCGTCCTGCCATCAGGGCTCTGGGTAATCCCCGTCAGCTCGCAGCCACGCGGGCCGACCAGGAAGCGGCGCACCTCGCGGCTGTGTGGGTCGGCGCAGAGCAGCTGGTTGCAACCCATCGCCTGCATCGGCGCCTCGGCATCGTCGTAGTCGGTCTCGATCCACAGACGGCCGGTGGTGTCGAAATACAGTCCATCCGGCGAGGAAAAGATATCGCCGTTGATGGTGCCGATCAGGTTCTCCGGCGCAGTGGAGCCCTTGTGCTCGCCAGCCAGCAGGAAGATTTCCCACTCGAAGGTACTGGCGGTTGGGTCACCGCCGGCTTCGTTCCAGCGCAGGATCTGCCCGTGCAGGTTGTCCTTGCGCGGGTTGGCCGCGTCCACCGCCTGCTTCTTGCCGCGCGCATCGTTGTTGGTGAGGCTGACGTAGACCTCACGGGTGGTCTGCTGCACCGCGACCCACTCGGGACGATCCATCGGCGTGGCGCCCAGCAGGTCGGCGGCGGCACGGGCGTTGACCAGTACCTCGGCCTGGCTGGCGAAACCGTTCTCGGCGGTGAGGCCATTCTGCCCATGCACCAGCGGCAGCCACTGGCCGCTGCCATCGGCGTTGAAGCGCGCGACGTAGAGGGTGCCTTCGTCCAGCAGGTCGACGTTTGCCGCACGGTTGTTCGGCTCATACTGGCCCGCCGGGACGAACTTGTAGATGTACTCGCCCTTGGTGTCGTCGCCGTAGTAGAAGGCCATGCGGTTGTCGGCGCCCAGCGAAAGGGTCGAGCACTCGCGGCAGAAGCGGCCCACGGCGGTGCGCTTCTTCGGCGTCGAGGTCGGGTCGAACGGATCGATCTCCACTACCCAGCCGAAGCGGTTCGGTTCGTTGACATGGCCGCCGTGGGGCTGGTCGGCTTTGGGCGTGGCGTCGAAGCGCTGATCAACCGCCTCCCAGGCGTAGTAGTTGCTGAACTGGCCGTTGGACAGCCCATAGCGCTTGTGCGAGACGCGCTTGGCATAGTCGGCCTTGTCGCGGTTGACGAAGTACTGGTGCCAGTTTTCCTCGCACGCCAGGTAGGTGCCCCACGGCGTGACGCCCATGGAGCAGTTGTTCAGGGTGCCGAGCACCTGTTTCGCCTCCGGATCGCTGGCGGTGCGCAGCAGGTCGTGGCCGGCCAGCGGGCCGGACAGGTCCAGCGGCGAGCTGCCAGTGATGCGGCGGTTGTAGCTGGAGCCTTCGACGCGCTGCCACTGGCCGCTGGCGTCCTTCTTCACCTCGATCACGCTCAGGCCGTGGGCGGCGATTTCCTTGCGCACCTCGCCTTCCGGACGGCCACGGGTGCCATCGGGGCGGTCCTCGAAAGTCTGGCCCTTGGGGTGCAGCGTCGGGTTGATGTACTCGTGGTTGACCACCAGCAAGCCGTGGCTGTCCGGCGCATCGGGGAAGGGGAAGTAGTGCATGCCGTCATGGTTGTCGCCGGCCTGCAGTTCCTGGGCCTTCCAATCCTCGCTGGCGTCGCCTTTCCAGACCGGCGAGCCGCTCACCACGGCGTCGCCCCAGGAGAAGAACGGTCGCGCGCTGTAGCCCTCGGCGACTATCACGCGATCGAACTTCGGGTCCTGCTGCACCGCCACCCCCCTGAAGCCCAGCAGCGTGGTCGGTACCGGCGCATCGGCGGCGAATAGTGAACGGCCGGGGAACAGGCCGCCGCCGAGGAAACCGACGGCGCCCAGCACCAGGCTGTTCTTCAGCAGGCGGCGGCGCGAGGCGTCGATGAGCTCGCTCATCGGCACGTTGCCGGAAGGGTTGATCGCCTGGTCGTCGAAGGCGGCCAGCCGGTCGTGGAAATCCTGGAAATGCTCGCTCATCAGAGGTTCCTTCCGCGCGGCCGTCTTTCTGACGGCTCGGGTTGTCAGTAGAAGCTATCGGCGGAAGGTTAGGAATGCGGTGTTACGACGACATGACAACGCCGCCGAGCCCTGTGACAGGCTCGGCGGCGGGAATAAAAGCCGCCCCGCAGGACCAAGACGACGTCCGGGGGCGGGCGCGAGGGCATTTGCGAAACAGCGCGGCTCAGGCTTGCAGGCCGCCCTGCTCCGAACATTCGGGGCCCGCCAGGCGGGCCGTCCAGTCTTCCAGCACGCCACTGGTGAGGCGTTGCGCGGCGGTCTTGCGCCAGCGCAGGGATAAAGCATCGCAGGCCATCATCAGGCGCAGGCCGGTACGGTCCAGCGGGTGGCCGAAGTACCAATCCAGCAGGCTCGCTACGCTGAGCTGCGGGTAGTGCCGCTGCACCAGTTCCAGCGGTGCGTCGGGTGCGACCATGCCGGAACGGCGCACCCGGTAGAACCAGCCGCAACGCCCCTGCTCCTGCACTTCCAGCGGCAGACCAGGGAGATTCCAACGCCGCGCAAGGCGGTAGCTGGGCGAGCGCGGCTGGCTCACTTCGATCAGCGCCTCGCCCCAGCGAAACAGGTCGCCAATGCAGACCTCCTGTTCATTGAGCCCGAAGGTCGACAGGTTCTCGCCGAAAGCCGGCTGTCGCCAGCGCGTCTGCGGGTGCTGCTTGCGCCAGTGGCGGTAGTGCTCGGCCGGGTAGTGGTGCAGGGCGCGGTCCAGGCCACCGTCGCGGCGCAGGTCGGCCCGTGCGTCGCCCGGCAGCCCTTCGGCGCCGAGCCAGACTTCCTGATGCGTTTCCAGCTTGTCGATATCGCTGAGTAGACCTCCCCAGCTTTCTTCGACTTTGCCTATGAAAACGCCCTGGATGACGATGCTTTCCACCTTTGTCTACCCATCTGAGACAGCGGACAAGCGCTAGAGTAGTGGCCTGGATGGGTGACACTCCATTTCGATTTTCCAGTTTCGTTGATAAGAAGACCTTATGGATTTCCGCCAGCTCCGCTATTTCGTCGCGCTTTACGAGGAAGGCCATGTCGGGCGCGCCGCCGAACGCCTGGCGATTTCCCAGCCGGCGCTGTCGCAACAGATTCGCCAGCTGGAGCAGAACCTCGACGTGGCGCTGTTCCAGCGCAGCGGCAAGCGCCTGCTGCCGACCGCCGCCGCGCACACGCTGTACAACCACGCTGTGCCGCTGCTCGAAGGCCTGGAGCGGGCCCGGGAGGCGCTGCGCGGCTTCCGCGGGCAGAGCGCACGCAGTTTGGCCATTGGTGTGCTGCAGACGGTCAACGCCAGCCTGGTTCCGCATCTGGTGGAACGCCTGCATGCGGCGCAGCCTCACGTGCAGGTGCGTATCTACGAGCTCTCCGGCGTGGAGATCGAGCGTCGACTGTTGATCGGTCAGCTGGATATCGGCATCGGCTTCCTGCCGCCGCGCCAGCCGGCGCTGCACGGCGTGGAACTGTACCCGGACGAATTGCAACTGGTGATTCCGGCGGACCACCCGCTGAAGGACTTCAAGAAGGTGTCGCTGGCTCAGGCCGCTGAATTGCCGATGCTGCTGCTCGGCGAAGAATTCCGCGCCCGGCAGATCTGGCAGGAGCAACTGGCGGCCATTGGCCGGCGGCCGCGGGTGCAGGCGGAGCTCAATCATATGGGCGGCATCCTCGACAGCCTGCCGCAGAGCCGCTTCGCCACTGTGCTGCCGGGCCGCGCGCGGCAGATGCATGCGCACAAGGACTTGCTCTGGAAACCCCTGAGCGAACCGCGCATTCCGCTGAGCGTGGGGCTGGTCTATCGCGATGCCCAGCGGCAGCAGCCAACGGTGGAGCTGTTGCGCTCGTTGCTCGACGGCGCGGTCTGATGACAACCGCTTTTCGCAGGATCGAGGGGACACCTGGTTCTTGCTGGCGAACCCGGCCCCGCTAGGGGATTTGTTCGCGGGCAAGCTCACTCCTACAAGTAACCCAATCGCGGAGCGACGCACTCGCGAAATCGCGTGCAAGAAAAAACCCCGCCTCTTTCGAGGCGGGGTTTTGCAGACCGATATCCTGACGTCCGTGCTAGCCACCGTCCTTGGTGGATTCCCTTGTTTCCGTATTGTCGTTGGCGCTTCCTGCGCAATGTCCTGACTGAGAGAAAGGTTACCGCTGTAAGCCGTTGTCAGAAAGACGCCGATCACCACCGCTGTTTGTAAGCCATGGCTTACAAAGATTCGAAATACCCTTCTTCTCAAAAGAAATATCACAATGAAAAAGCCCCGCCGAGGCGGGGCTTTTTCACACGCGATCGCTTAGAACTGCGCGGCGTCCAGCAGGTACAGCGACTCGCTGCCAGCCTTCACCGAGGCGCTCAGGGAGTGGATGCGCGGCAGCAGGCGGGCGAAGTAGAAGCGCGCTGTGCCGAGCTTGCTGGCATAGAACTCGTCCTGGCCTTCCTTGCCCAGCGCAGCGCGCGCCATCAGCGCCCACATATAGGCGTAGGCGGTGAAGCCGAAGGCGTGCAGGTACTCAACCGAGGCGGCGCCGATCTCGTTCGGATTGCCCTTGGCACGGTCCAGGACCCAGGCGGTCAGCTCGTCGAGGTTCTGCACGGCAGCGTTCAGCGGACCGGTGAACTCAGCCAGCTCAGCGGAAGCCGAGGCGGTGAAGGCACGAATCTCGTCGGTGAACAGCTTGGCGTAGGCGCCGCCGCTGCCGACGATCTTGCGGCCCATCAGGTCCAGCGCCTGGATGCCGTTGGTGCCTTCGTAGATCTGGGTGATGCGGCAATCGCGCACCAACTGTTCCTGGCCCCACTCGCGGATGAAGCCGTGGCCGCCGAAGATCTGCTGGCCATGGATGGTGGTTTCCAGACCCATGTCGGTGAGGAAGGCCTTGGCCACCGGAGTCAGCAGTGCGACCAGTTCCTCGGCGCGCTTGCGGGTGGCTGGCTCTTCGCTGTACTTGGCGGTATCCAGCTGCATGGCAACGTAGCTGGAGAAGGCACGGCCGCCCTCGTTCAGCGCTTTCATGGTCAGCAGCATGCGACGCACGTCCGGGTGGACGATGATCGGGTCGGCGGCCTTGTCCTTGGCCACGGGGCCGGTCGGCGCGCGGCTCTGGATACGCTCGCGGGCGTATTCCACGGCGCTCTGGTAGGAGCGCTCGCCAGTGGCCAGGCCCTGGATGCCAACGCCCAGGCGCTCGTAGTTCATCATGGTGAACATGGCGGCCAGGCCCTTGTTCGGGGCATCGACGATCCAGCCGGTGGCGCCGTCGAAGTTCATCACGCAGGTGGCGGAGCCCTTGATGCCCATCTTGTGTTCGATGGAGCCACAGGACACCGCATTGCGCTCGGCCAGGGAGCCGTCTGCGTTGACCATCACCTTCGGCACCAGGAACAGCGAGATGCCCTTGGAACCGGCCGGTGCATCGGGAAGCTTGGCCAGCACCAGGTGGATGATGTTCTCGGTCAGGTCATGCTCGCCGCCGGTGATGAAGATCTTGGTGCCGGAAATCTTGAAGCTGCCGTCGGCCTGCGGTTCGGCCTTGGTACGGATCATGCCCAGGTCGGTGCCGGCGTGCGGCTCGGTCAGGCACATGGAGCCGGCCCAGGTGCCGGCGTACATGTTCGGCAGGTACTTGGCCTTGAGTTCTTCGCTGGCGTGGTTGAGCAGCGACAGGCAGGCGCCGGCGGTCAGCATCGGGTACAGGCCGAAGGACAGGTTGGCCGAGTTGACCATTTCCTCGACCTGGGCGCCGATCACCTTGGGCATGCCCATGCCGCCGAATTCCGGCGCGCCGCCCACGCCCACCCAGCCACCTTCGGCATAGGTGCGGTAGGCCTCGGGGAAGCCGGCCGGGGTCTTCACACCCTCGGCGCTCCAGCTGCAGCCTTCTTCGTCGCCGCTGCGGTTCAGCGGGGCGATCACGCCGCCGGTGACTTTACCGGCCTCTTCGAGGATCGCCGAGGCGGTCTCGGCATCGACGGTCTCGGCCAGGACGGGCAGTTCGCCCCAGAGCTTGGCAACCTCGAAGACTTCATTGAGGACGAATTGCATGTCGCGCAGGGGAGCTTTGTAGTCAGCCATGATGGATCCTCGAACGAAAACGACGGCTGATCAGGCAGCCAGCGGTATCAGAATAGGAGGTACACGAAGGTACGCCGCCGGAGTTTACTCCAACAACTTTTCAGAGATTAAGCGTCATGATATGACCGCACAACAATAGTTTGGTCATATTTTGTAGCGATAGGCGGAAGGCCCGCGCAGGGCGGGCCTTCTTGTCTGGCACACGGTCTCCAGCACGCAGGGCGCATAACGCCAGGGGGCGTTATCCGTCGTTTGGGCCGGCGGATAAAGCGTTCCGCTTTATCCGCCCTACGCGGTCAGCCAGGGATTACAAGGCGAACTGCTCGGCCGATAGGCGCATCAGTACCTCGGAGCCAGCCTCCGCCGCCGCCACGTGGGACAGCGCGCGGGGCAGCAGACGGCTGAAGTAGAACTCGGCGGTAGCCAGCTTGGTTTCGTAGAAGGCCTTCTCGCCGGCGCCCTCCTCCAGCTTCTGCTGGGCGACCAGCGCCATGCGCAGCCAGAAGTAGCCGAGGGTGATGTAGCCGGAGTACATCAGGTAATCCACCGAGGCGGCACCGACTTCGTCCGGGTTCTTCATGGCGGCCAGGCCGAGCTTCTGGGTCAGTTCGCCCCACTGCTTGTTCAGCGCCGCCAACTGGGCGACCTGGGCCTTGAGCTGCGGGTGCTCGGCGTGCTGCTGGCAGAGCTGGTGCACCAGCTTGGTGAAGCCCATCAGCAGCTTGCCCTGGCTACCGAGGACCTTGCGGCCCAGCAGGTCCAGCGCCTGGATGCCGTTGGTGCCCTCATAGATCGGCGCGATGCGGCAGTCGCGCACCAACTGCTCCATGCCCCATTCGCGGATGAAGCCGTGACCGCCGAACACCTGCATGCCATGGTTGGTGACTTCCAGGCCGGTCTCGGTCATGAAGGCCTTGCAGATCGGGGTAAGGAAGGCCAGCAGGTTGCCGGCGCGCTCGCGCTCCTCAGCGTCCTGGGACAGGTGCTCGATGTCCAGCAGTTGCGCGGTGAAGTAGGCCAGAGCGCGGTTGCCCTCGTTGAACGCCTTCATGGTCAGCAGCATGCGGCGTACGTCCGGGTGGACGATGATCGGGTCGGCGGGCTTCTCCGGCGCCTTCGGGCCGGTCAGCGAACGCATCTGCAGGCGGTCCTGGGCGTAGCGCACGGCGCCCTGGTAGCTGGTTTCGCCGAGGCAGAGGCCCTGCATGCCGGTGCCCAGGCGTGCGTGGTTCATCATGGTGAACATGCAGGCCAGGCCCTTGTTGGCCTCGCCGATCAGGAAGCCCTTGGCGCCGTCGAAGTTCATCACGCAGGTGGCGGAAGCCTTGATGCCCATCTTGTGCTCGATGGAGCCGCAGGCCACGGCGTTGCGCTCGCCGGCGTCACCATTCGCGTCCAGGTTGAACTTGGGCACGATGAACAGCGAGATGCCCTTGGTACCGGCCGGCGCATCCGGAAGCTTGGCCAGCACCAGGTGGATGATGTTCTCGGAGAGATCGTGCTCGCCAGCGGAGATGAAGATCTTGGTGCCGGTGATCGCGTAGCTGCCGTCGGCATTGGGCACGGCGCGTGTCTTGATGATGCCCAGGTCGGTGCCGCAATGCGGTTCGGTCAGGCACATGGTGCCGGTCCACACCGCGCTGGTCATGCGCGGCAGGTAGGTGTTCTTCTGCTCCTCGCTGCCGTGGGCGTGGATGGCGGCCATGGCGCCCTTGGTCAGGCCGGGGTACATGCCCCAGGAGCAGTTGGAGGCGCCGATCATCTCGCTGACCAGCAGGCCAAGCGACGGCGGCAGGCCCTGGCCACCGTATTCGGGCTCGCTGGAAACGCCGTTCCAGCCAGCCTCGACGTACTGCGCGAAGGCTTCCTTGAAGCCCTTGGGCGTGGTCACCACGCCGTTGTCGAAATGGCAGCCTTCCTCGTCGCCGGAGCGGTTCAGCGGGGCGATGACCTGTTCGCAGAACTTCGCGCCTTCCTCGAGGATGGCGGCGAACATGTCCGGGGTGGCGTCGGTGGCGCCGAGGGCTTCGTAGCGGCCGGTGAAGTCGAAGACTTCGTCGGTGAGGAAGCGCACGTCGCGCAGGGGGGCCTTGTACTCGGGCATCGCGAATCTCCGTTCGGTTCGTGCGCCGAAGCGGCGCGGAAACCTCGAACCTAACGGCCCGTGACCGCCCGGACAATCACGCTGCACGCGCTGAATGCGCAGTCATAACCCGGCCGGGTCAACCGGTGCGCACCGCGCCACGACGGGATTGCCCGTGCACAGCCACGCGATTGCGCCCACCGCTCTTGGCCGCGTACAACGCCTCGTCGGCACCCTTGATGACCTCTTCCGGGCTGCGCCGCTCGCCATCGCGCTCGGCGACGCCGACGCTGATGGTCACCGAGACGGTTTGCGCTTCCTTGCCCGCACGTCTGTTGCGGCCCTGTCGATCGTCCTTGGGACGGTTGCCGCGGTCGCGCAGGTGCATCGCGTAGCTCTCGATGGCCTGGCGAACGCCGTCGAGGTACGGCAGGCACTGTTCCACCGTCTTGCCGGCGAACACCAGCGTGAATTCCTCGCCGCCATAACGGTACGCCTTGCCGCCGCCGCCCGTGCGACGCAGCTGGCTGGCAACCATGCGCAGCACCTGGTCGCCGACGTCGTGGCCGTGGCTGTCGTTGAATTTCTTGAAGTGGTCGA
This sequence comes from Pseudomonas sp. AU12215, assembly GCF_001675465.2. NCBI lineage: Bacteria > Pseudomonadati > Pseudomonadota > Gammaproteobacteria > Pseudomonadales > Pseudomonadaceae > Pseudomonas > Pseudomonas sp. AU12215. The sequence goes on along the minus strand of NZ_MACM02000153.1, from coordinate 22,301 downwards.
CGTCGATCATCGCCAGCACGTACTGCTGGCCCAGGCGCTGGAAGCGCTCGTTCAGCGCGCGACGGCCAGGCAGGCCGGTGAGCTCGTCGCGGAAGGCCATCTGGTAAGCCTCGTGCGCCACCGCGCCAGCGAGGGTGAGCATGACCAGGCTGGTCATCACGGTGAGCGCATGGGGCAGGATGAATACCTTGGGCAGCATCCATAACAGGCCAAGCAAGCCAACCAGTTGCGCCGCGTGCAGCGGCCGCGGCTGGCGCACGTAGGCGGCGACCAGGGCGACGAAGGCCATGAAGAAGCCGAAGTAGGACAACTGCGCCAGGTTCATCCATTGGCCGTGCAAGGCCGGCCAGTAGGTGGCGCTGAGCAGTTCCGCCAGGCCCTGCGGGAAACGCCTGGCCAGGGCCGTCGCGACTCCGGCTACGGCAATCAGCGCGGCGCTGCGGGCCAGAAGGTCCTGCAGCAGGTGCATACGCTCCTGCCAGATGCCATACATTCCAAACAGCAGCGGCAACAGCACGCAGCACAGGTGGAAGACCAATGCCGCCTCCGGCATCACCACGCGGTGGGCCTGGAAGTAATCGACCTGGGTATCGAGCAGGAAGTAGGCGATGTAAACGCAGGACAGCATGAACAGTTGGCGCTGGCGGTTGTAGACCAGGCATAGCGCGCCACCGAGCAACAGCAGCAGGGTCGGCAGGACATTGAACAGTGAGGTGAAGAAATCGGACAGTTCGGCCAAGGAGCCGGCGGCGATGCCGGCCGGGATCAGCAGCAAAGGCGTGAGGAAGTGGCTGAGCCGGTAGGGGGCCGTGGGTCGCACAAGGGGTTCCGCAAGGTGGGTGCCGGGCTCGCCGTCAGTCGATCGGCAAGTGGCGTAATGATGGCATTTTCTGCGGACATTTGTGTGGCATCGGATACGAAAAAGCCCGCCTTGCGGCGGGCTCCTTCCTGTTCAGCAGACGGGCGGCGGGCCACCCTCCCCTGATCAGTAACCGAGGGCGAAATCTTCCTCGGCCAGGTCCATCAGGTTGTTGGCACCCGACAGCATGGCGCCGACGTGCGCGCGGGTGCGCGGCAGGATGCGCTGGAAGTAGAAGCGCGCGGTCTTCAGCTTGGCCTGGTAGAAGGCCTCTTCGCTGGTACCGGCAGCCAGCTTCTCGGCCGCCAGGCGAGCCATGTCGGCCCAGAAGTAGGCCAGGCACGCGTAGCCGGAGAACATCAGGTAGTCGACCGATGCGGCGCCGACTTCCTCGCGGTCCTTCATGGCGGCCATGCCGACCTTCATGGTCAGGTCGCCCCACTCCTTGTTCAGCGCCGCCAGCGGTGCAACGAACTCTTTGACCGCTTCGTTGGCTTCGTTGGCCTGGCAGAACTTGTGCACGATCTTGGTGAAGCCCTTGAGCGCTTCGCCCTGGGTCATGAGGATCTTGCGGCCCAGCAGGTCCAGCGCCTGAACGCCGGTGGTGCCTTCGTACAGCATGGAGATGCGGCTGTCGCGGACGTTCTGTTCCATGCCGTGCTCGGCGATGAAGCCGTGGCCGCCATAGATCTGCACGCCGTGGTTGGCGGCTTCGAAGCCCACTTCGGTCATGAACGCCTTGGCGATCGGGGTGAGGAAGGCCAGCATCGAGTCAGCGGCTTTCTTCTCTTCTTCGTCCTGGCTGCGCTGGACGATGTCGACCTGCTTGGCGGCGAAGTACAGCATGGCGCGGTTGCCCTCGGCGAATGCCTTGGCGGTCAGCAGCATGCGACGTACGTCCGGGTGCACGATGATCGGGTCAGCGGGCTTCTCCGGGGCTTTCGGGCCAGTCAGCGAACGCATCTGCAGACGTTCGCGAGCATAAGCGATGCCACCCTGGAAACCGATTTCGGCGTGGGCCAGGCCTTGCAGCGCGGTGCCCAGGCGAGCGGTATTCATGAAGGTGAACATGCAGTTCAGGCCCTTGTTCGGCGGGCCGATCAGGAAGCCGGTGGCGGCGTCGAAGTTCATCACGCAGGTGGCGTTGCCGTGGATCCCCATCTTGTGTTCGATCGAGCCACAGGAAACGGCGTTGCGCTCGCCCACGTTACCTTCGGCGTTGGGCAGGAACTTCGGCACGATGAACAGCGAAATGCCCTTGGTGCCCTGCGGGGCGTCGGGCAGGCGGGCCAGCACGATGTGGACGATGTTATCGGCCATGTCGTGTTCGCCGGCGGAGATGAAGATCTTGGTGCCGGTGATCTTATAGGTGCCATCAGCCTGCGGCTCGGCCTTGGTGCGCAGCATGCCCAGGTCGGTGCCGCAATGCGGCTCGGTCAGGCACATGGTGCCGGTCCACTCGCCGGACACCAGCTTGGTCAGGTAGGTTTGCTGCTGCTCGGAGGTACCGTGGGCGTGCAGGGTGTTCATGGCGCCGTGGGACAGGCCCGGGTACATGCCCCAGGACCAGTTGGCCTGGCCGACCATTTCGCTGATCGCAAGGCCAAGGGATTCGGGCAGGCCCTGACCGCCGTGCTCGACGTCATGGGCCAGGCTCGGCCAGCCGCCTTCGACGAACTGCTGGTAGGCCTCTTTGAAACCGGTCGGGGTCTTGACGCCCTCCGGGCTCCATTTGCAGCCTTCCAGGTCGCCAGTGCGGTTCAGCGGAGCGATTACCTGTTCGCAGAACTTCGCACCCTCTTCGAGGATGGCATTGACCATGTCCGGGGTGGCGTCTTCGGCGCCCGGCAGGTTCTGGTAGTGCGCTTCGTAGCCCAGCAGCTCGTCGCGAACGAAACGGATATCACGCAAGGGGGCCTTGTAATCAGGCATAGCGGTAAACCTCTACGAAGGGTTCTGGTTAATGGGCGACCGGTTGCTGCGGTCGCAGTGCGGGAGCATTCCCGGCCGCCCAGTCGGTGCGCGCACGCATCCGGACAGTCAAACAGGCGTTTGAAACATACGTTTACGCCATACCCTTGTCAAGCATGCAAACCGACCATCCGGTCACGCCTGCGGCGCTGTCCGAGCGACGCATTCGCAGCGACGTCCTGAGGATAATTAAAGCCCATGGCAGAGCGGCCGGCGTGTCTCGAGGACAGCCGGCCGCTACAGGGAAATCAGGGAGTGGGAAGAGGCGCGATCAGGCGCGGATATCGATCAAGGTGCCGAGCGTTTCGTCGGCTGCCTGAATGACCTTGGCGTTGGCCTTCACTTCGTGCTCGCCGCGGCGCAGGTCCACCAGGCGGTCGTTGAGCACTTCGCTGGGCGCGGTGCCGGCGGTGGCGATGTCGGTACTGGTGCGGTCGACGCGGCGCTGGCCGTTCTGCACGCCATACAGGCCCGCAGAGAAAGCATTACCGGAAATTTCCATCGTCACGCCTCCACAACAAAAGCAGCAAGTGGCCACTATTCAAGCAGACAGACCGCCCCAGGCCAAGGCTCGGTTACAAATCCAGGATGCCCAGGTCCAGATGCGCAGACACCGCCGCCGGAGTCGCCGAGGCCAGGCGCGGCACGCGCCCGAGGCAGGGCGCGGGCAGTCGCTCGGCGAGGGTCGCGAGGTTCTCTTCCAGACGGGAGGTCTGCGCGTCGACGATGTTCGCCACCCAGCCGGCCAGCACCAGGCCATCGCGCTGGATGGCCTCGGCGCTGAGCACGGCGTGGTTGATGCAGCCCAGGCGCACCCCGACCACCAGGATTACCGGCAGCCCGAGGGCGACGGCGAGGTCCGACAGGTTCTCTTCCCCCGCCAACGGCACGCGCCAGCCACCGGCGCCTTCCACCAGGGTGAAGTCGGCGCCCAGTTCCAGCACCGAACGCACCGGGCCCTTGAGCGCTTCGACCGTCAGCTTCACGCCCTGCTCGCGGGCGGCAAGGTGCGGCGCAATGGCCGGCTCGAAGGCGAAGGGGTTCACCTGCTCGTAGGCCAGCGGCACGCTGCACTCGCCCAGCAGCGCCAGCGCGTCGGAGTTGCGCAGGCCCTCGGGGCTGCGCTCGCAGCCGGAGGCCACGGGCTTGGCAGCCGCGGTGGACAAGCCTGCCTGCCGCGCCGCATGGAGCAGGCCGGCAGCGATGGTGGTCTTGCCGATCTCGGTGTCGGTGCCGGTGACGAAGTAGGCGTGGGACATGGGTTCCTCTTGGCTCTTTGATGTAGGAGCGAACGTGCTCGCGAACGGGATTCACCGGCAGCACTCGAGCTGGGCGGGTTCGCGAGCAATAACGATGGCGTCCCCCTCGCTCCTACAGGGAAGAAGGTTTGCGCAGGACGGCGTAGACCACCCGATAGGTCGCCGGCAGCCCCTCGGGCTGGCGGAAGCGCTCGTAGGCGGCGATCAGCGCGCGCACCCGCTCGCGCCCGGTGAGGCCGTCGGGCCGGCCGGGATTGAGGTTGTGCGCGCCGAGGGCCTTGAGCTCATGGGTCAAGCTGCGCAGGTCGGGGAAGTGCAGGACGCGATCCTCGGTACGCAGGTCCAGCAGATCCAGGCCGCTGTCGGCGCAAAGCCGTTGGTACTGCTCGAAGGCGCGGAAGCGGTTCACGTGGACGAAACCGTCCACCGCCTCCCAGCTCTGCCGCAACTCGCCCAGGGTGCCGATGCACAGGCTGCTGAAGGCCAGCACGCCACCGGGGCGCAGCACTCGGCGCGCCTCTGCGAGCACGGCCGGAAGATCGGCGCACCACTGCAGGGCCAGGCTGGAGAACAGCAGATCAGCCGCGCCGTCGCGCAGCGGCAGGCACTCGGCGTCTCCACCGACAAAGTGGTGCGCGCCACCCTGCTCGCGGGCGTGGCGCAGCATGCCCTCGGCGATGTCGACGGACAGCCCCTGCGAATGTGGATAACGAGCCGCCAGGGCGCGGGTGAAATAACCGGTACCGCTCCCCAGGTCGATCCAGCGCTGCGGCACGCCCTCGGCTGGCAAAGACTCCAGCAGACGGTTGCCGACGGCACGCTGCAGTTCGGCTACCGCGTCGTAGGTCGATGCGGCGCGGGAGAAGGAAGCGGCCACCTGGCGTTTGTCGGGCAAGCCGGTACTACTGCAATCAGGCATCGTCGCCCTCGTGGATGAAACGCAGGATGGCGCCGGCCACTTCGTCCGGCTGCTCCAGTGGCAGCCCGTGGCTGGTTCCGGGCAGCAGGTTGACCTCGACATCCGGCAGCCATTCCAGCAAGGCATTCGCGGCGCTCGCCGGGACCAGCGCATCGTTGGCAGCGAACAGGTGCAACTGCGGTCCGGGATAGCGGCCCAATGCGGCGCGGGTATCCAGTTGCCCCAGCAGTTGCAGGCCGGCGGTGAGCCCTTCGACATTCATCTGCGGCAGCGCCACCTGCAGCTGGCGAGCGAGGGTGCGAGCGTCGCGGGCTCCCTGGCTGACCAGCATCGTGAAGCGCTTGCGCACCAGGTGCGGCTCCAGCAGGAAGGCTTCGAAGAAGTCCTCGAACACCTCATTGGCCATCGACTCCGGCCAGTCCTCGCGGCGGCGGAAACAGGGGTTGCTGGCCAGCGTGATCAGGCCGCGGCAGGACTCGCCCCGGCGCGCGGCCAGTTCGGCGCCGAGCATGCCGCCCAGCGACCAGCCGGCGATCCAGGCGTCGTGGGCGACGTTGTCGTCCAGCTCGTCGAGCCACACGTTCGGGTCGGCGTCGTCGGGCAGCGGCTCGATCTGTACGTTCAAATGTGGCGCCTGCTCCAGCAGCGCATCGCGCAACGGTTCCAGCGGTGCGCTGCCCAGGCCCCAGCCCGGCAGCAGGATCAGTTGGTCACGCATCATCGCCCTCCTCGGCATCGATCTCTGCCAGAAGGCTAGACGACACGCGCTGCCAGCTTTCGGCCAGCGCCACCAGCAGGCGGTCGACCTGTGCCTCGGTGTGCGAGGCGGACAGGGTCACGCGCAGGCGCGCGGTGCCGGCGGGTACGGTGGGCGGGCGGATCGCCCCGACCAGAATGCCGCGCTGGCGCAGCTCCGCGGACAACGCCATGGCCTGGGCGCTGCCGCCGATGAGAATCGGCTGGATCGGCGTCGGGCTGTCCATCAGGCGCAGGCCGATGGCCGTGGCGCCGGTGCGGAAACGCGCGATCAGCGCATTCAGGTGATCACGGCGCCAGCTCTCGGCGCGCAGCAGTTCCAGGCTTTTCAGCGTGGCGCAGGCCACGGCGGGCGGCTGGCTGGTGGTGTAGATGTAGGGGCGGGCGAACTGGATCAGCGTCTCGATCAGTTCCTCGCTACCGGCGACGAAGGCGCCGGCGGTGCCGAAGGCCTTGCCGAGGGTACCGACCAGTACAGGCGCGTCCTCCATGCTCAAGCCGAAGTGTTCGACGATACCGCCACCCGTTGCGCCCAGCGGGCCGAAGCCGTGGGCGTCGTCGACCATCACCCAGGCATTCTGCTGTCTAGCCGTCGCGCAAAGGCTGGGCAGGTCGGCCAGGTCGCCGTCCATGCTGAACACGCCGTCGGTAACGACCAGCGTGTTGCCTTCGGCCTTCTCCAGGCGCGAGGCGAGGCTGGCGGCATCGTTGTGCAGATAGCGCGAAAAGCGCGCACCGGAAAGCAATCCGGCATCCAGCAGCGAGGCGTGGTTGAGGCGGTCCTCCAGCACGCTGTCGCCCTTGCCGACGAGCGCGGTGACGGTGCCCAGGTTGGCCATGTAGCCGGTAGAAAACAGCAGCGCGCGCGGGCGACCGGTGAACTCGGCGAGTGCCAGCTCCAGTTCGTGGTGCGGGCCGCAGTGGCCGTTGACCAGGTGCGAGGCGCCACCACCGACGCCCCAGCGTTCGGCGCCGGCGCGCAGCGCGGCAATCACCTCGGGGTGATTGGCCAGCCCCAGGTAATCGTTGGAACAGAAGGCCAGCATCGGCTGGCCGTCAATGACCACCTCCGGGCCCTGCGGCGATTCCAGCAGCGGGCGGCGGCGGTAGAGGTCCTCCGCCTGGCGCTGGGCCAGGCGGGCGGCGAGATCGAAAGGCATACGCAACCCCTTAGCTGCAATTCAGGCTTCCGGCTGAAGGCCGAGCCCGTAGGAGCAAGCTTGCTCGCTCCTACGAAAAGCAGGTCAGGCCGAAGCCGCGTTATAGAACAGCTGGGAGTCGCGTTGTTCCACCAGCGCCTGCTCGATGGCAGCCTGGTGCACCTCGTCGGCGTGCTCCTCGCGCTCCTCGGGCTTGATGCCCAGTCGCGCGAACAGCTGCATGTCCTTCTCGGCCTGCGGGTTGGTGGTGGTCAGCAACTTCTCGCCGTAGAAGATCGAGTTGGCGCCGGCCATGAACGCCAGGGCCTGCATCTGCTCGTTCATCTGCTCGCGGCCGGCGGACAGGCGCACGTGGGATTTCGGCATCATGATCCGGGCGACTGCCAGGGTGCGGATGAAGTCGAACGGATCGACGTCCTTCTCCTCGGCCAGCGGGGTGCCCTTGACCTTCACCAGCATGTTGATCGGCACCGATTCCGGGTGCTCGGGCAGGTTGGCCAGCTGGATCAGCAGGCCGGCGCGGTCGTCCACCGACTCGCCCATGCCGAGGATGCCGCCGGAGCAGATCTTCATCCCCGCCTCACGTACGTACGCCAGGGTTTGCAGGCGCTCGCTGTAGGTGCGGGTAGTGATGATGTTGCCGTAGAACTCCGGCGAGGTATCGAGGTTGTGGTTGTAGTAGTCCAGGCCCGCTTCGGCCAGGGACTGGGTCTGTTCCTGGGTCAGCTTGCCCAGGGTCATGCAGGTTTCCAGGCCGAGCTTTTTCACGCCCTTCACCATTTCCAGCACGTAGGGCATGTCCTTGGCGGACGGGTGCTTCCAGGCGGCGCCCATGCAGAAACGGGTCGAGCCGATGGCCTTGGCCTCGGCAGCGGCCTGCAGCACCTTCTGCACTTCCATCAGCTTTTCCTTGTCCAGGCCGGTGTTGTAGTGGCCGGACTGCGGGCAATACTTGCAGTCCTCCGGGCAGGCACCGGTCTTGATCGACAGCAGCGTGGAAACTTGCACGCGATTCGGATCGAAATGCGCGCGGTGCATGGTCTGTGCCTGAAACAGCAGGTCGTTGAACGGCTGTTCGAACAGGGCGCGGACTTCGGCAAGAGTCCAGTCGTGGCGGGTTACTTGGGCTGCGTTGGCACTCATCGGCAAAGTCCTTCGACGCTTGGGGGCGCGCCTCTTGTCTAAGGTGCCCCGGCGGCGCACCACCGGGGAAATCAGGCTCAAGGCATCATATGTGGAGCTGTGACGCTGTCAACCACTCTCGCGACACAGGTCGACAAGTGATCACTTATTGATCACAGGCAAACAGCCGGTGGCTGCTGTTTCTGAACCGATCCGGCCATTTGCCGCTCCAACCAGACAGCACACTCAGGAGTCATTACCCAGATGGGAACAGAAGGATTCTTCGACGGCCTTGGCCAGATGGCCGGCAAGGCTATCCGCTTCATCGTCGATCTGCTGTCGGGCGTACTCGGCGGCCTCTGGCGCGCCATGGACGACTTCTTCCACGGCCTGGCACGCGCTGTGGGAATCGACGTCTCGATCTTCAGCTTCGTCCTGCTCTTTATCGGCCTGCTGCTGCTCTACAGTGGCATCCGCGCCTTCCTGCGGCGCTCGATCTTCGGCGGGCTGATCTGGACGGTGCTGGGCCTGGTGGTCCTGAGCTGGCTGATCCACTGACGGCGCCGCCCTGCGGAGGGCGGAATGCGATTGCTTCACTGGCGCCCCGTCTGGTGGCGCCCACGCGTGCAATGCCTGCTTTGCGGTGGAACGGCGGAACAGGCGGTGCTGCCGTTGTGCGCCGGTTGTGACGACGACCTGCCCTGGCTCGCCGGCCACTGCGTGATCTGCGCGCTGCCCCTGCCGACCCTCGATCTCGCCTGCGGCCAATGCCTGCGTCGAGCGCCCGCTTTCCAGAAAGTGGAAACGCCGTTGCGCTACGGCTTCCCCGTCGATGCGCTGATTACCCGCTTCAAGCACCAGGCCAACGCCGCGCTGGGTCGACTGCTCGGTCAGCTACTGGCGCGCCATCTGCTGCACGTCTTCGACGAGGGTCTGGCGCGACCGGAGCGGCTGATCCCCGTTCCCCTCTCCCGTCGGCGTGAGCGCCAGCGCGGCTTCAACCAGGCCGCCCTGCTGGCCGACTGGATCGCCGGGCCGCTCGGCGTGCCGGTGGATAACCGCCTGGTGCTGCGCGCGCAGGACACCCCGGCACAGCAAGGCCTCGATGCCGCCACCCGCAAGCGCAACCTGCGCAATGCCTTCGTCCTGGCCGACGGAGCCATGGTCGATGGCCTGCACCTGGCGCTGGTGGATGACGTGCTGACCACCGGCGCCACCGCCGAACGCATCGCCCGCCTGCTGCGTCGCGCGGGAGCCAGGCGGGTGGATGTCTACTGCCTGGCGCGCACGCCGGCCCCGGAATAGACGACCATTCAGCCACATTCCTGGCAGCTGCCCCTTGCGTTTTGCCCGCCAGCAACGGAGCCTCCCTGCATACCAATAAGTACCCGCGGAACCATGACCACCCTCAGCCTGTTGACCCAACACGTTACCCGTCGCCCGCAGCGCATCGCCCTGCTGGCGCAGATCGCCCAGCTCGGTTCGATCACCCACGCCGCCAGGGCCGCCGGGATGAGCTACAAGACCGCCTGGGACGCCATCGACGAACTGAACAACCTCTCCGACCGCCCGCTGGTGGAACGCAGCGTCGGCGGCAAGGGCGGCGGCGGTGCACGCCTGACGGTCGAAGGCGAGCGCCTGCTGGCGCTCTACCAGCGCCTGGAAGCGCTGCGCGAACACATCGTCGAGCACGTCGAACACCAGGCCGACCTGGAACTGATCGGCCGCCTGATGATGCGCACCAGCGCGCGCAACCAGTTGCACGGGCACGTTTGCGCGGTGGAGGCGTCCGGGCTGAATGACCTGATCAGCATCGAGCTGCCCGGCGGCTCGCGCATTCAGGCGCGGGTCACCCGCGAAAGCACCGAGAAGCTGGAACTGGCCGACGGCATTCCGGTGGTCGCCCTGATGAAGGCCGGCTGGCTCTATGTCGACCTCCCGCACATCCCTTGCCCGGAAGGGCTGAACGCCCTGGCAGGGCACATCGACGACATCCGCAAAGCCGACGACGGGCCCAGCGAAGTGCGCATCCAGTTGCCCAGCGGGCAGATGCTCTGCGCCCTGACCGACCCGGAGCGCATCGAGATCCTCGGCCTGAAAGCCGGCTCGCCGGTGCGCGCACAGTTCTCCCCGGCCCAGGTGATCCTCGGCACACCGCTGTAGCCTCCCAGGCACATGAGATTCCCTGCCTCATATCAACCCCCGCGACGACGCGCCGCGCTCCAATAGCAGCCAGAGTCCCGCTCATGCCGGGCGGGACCCCGGCCACCCGGAGCTCCCACCATGCGCCGCCCGTTACTGCTTCTCGCCCTCCTGTTCCTGCCCTTTGCCAGCCACGCCGGCCCCGACGTGCTGCGTGTTGGCGCCAGTACCGAGCTGATGCCGATACTGGAGCCGCTGGTGGACCAGTACCAGATCCAAACCCGCAACAAGGTCCTGCTGATCGGCGGCAACGAGGATGAACTCGCCGAACAGGCCCGCCAGGGCACCCCCTACGACCTGCTGCTGACGCCGCTGCACAACACGGCCAAGCCGTCCCAAGCAGTCACGTGCAAAGCCCGTTCGATGCAGAAACTCACCCTGGTGAAAGGCGAGCGCCGTGCACTGGCTACGGACTTCGTCGACTACCTGAGCAAGCACTGCGCCGACCACTGAGGCGACTTCCCACCCATTGACGGTGGACTGGGTACACTAGGCAGCTTTACCACTGCCGGATCGTCGCCATGTCTCATCCTTTTTCCGACCTCACGCCCGATCTGGTACTGGATGCCGTGGAAAGCATCGGTTTTCTCAGCGACGCCCGTGTTCTTGCGCTCAACAGCTACGAGAACCGCGTCTACCAGGTGGGCATCGAGGACAGCGAGCCGCTGATCGCCAAGTTCTACCGCCCCGGGCGCTGGACCAGCGAGGCGATCCTCGAGGAGCACACCTTCTCCGCCGAACTGGCCGAGTGCGAAGTCCCGGTAGTGGCGCCGCTGGTGCATGAAGGGCAGACCCTTTTCGAGCACGCCGGCTTCCGCTTCACCCTGTTCCCCCGCCGTGGCGGCCGCGCGCCGGAGCCGGGCAACCTCGATCAGCTCTATCGCCTCGGCCAACTGCTCGGTCGCCTGCACGCCGTAGGTGCCAATCGCCCCTTCGAGCACCGCGAGGCACTCACGCCGCGGAACTTCGGGCACGAGTCCCTGGCCACCCTGCTGGACGGCAACTTCATCCCGAAAAGCCTGCTGCCGGCCTATGAATCCGTGGCCCGCGACCTGCTGAAAAAAGTCGATGACCTGTACGCCCGCGTGAAATACACCCCCATCCGCATGCACGGGGATTGCCACCCCGGCAACCTGCTGTGCCGCGACGACACCTTCCACGTCGTCGACCTCGACGACTGCCGCATGGGCCCGGCCGTGCAGGACCTGTGGATGATGCTCGCCGGCGAGCGCCACGAGCGCCTGGGGCAACTTTCCGAACTGGTCGACGGCTACCAGGAATTCCACGATTTCGACCCGCGCGAGCTGCCGCTGATCGAAGGCCTGCGCTCCCTGCGCCTGATGCACTACAGCGCGTGGCTGGCGCGCCGCTGGGACGACCCGGCGTTCCCGCCGAGCTTCCCCTGGTTCGGCAGCGAGCGTTACTGGGGCGAGCAGGTACTGGTGCTGCGCGAGCAATTGGCAGCGCTGGATGAGGAACCGTTGCGGTTGTTCTGACTCTTACCGGCCCGGCGGCCGGATCGCGCACAGAGTCCCCTGCTACGCGGCGTCAGGCTTCGTATGAGCGGACTCCGTCCGCGATGGCTTCCCTTCGCACACATCCTCCCCGTAAAACCAACGTTACGCACAATCATCGGCGCCCTCGCCACTTCCACCGCAGCGGCACAGACAAGCCCCGTGGCATGCCCTAGAATTGTGCAGCCACTCATTAGCTGCCTAACCAAGGATGTTCCATGGCCACCGCCAATCCCCGCCGGGGCTACGCCCTGGGCTTGACTGCCTATGTCATCTGGGGGCTCTTCCCGATCTACTTCAAGCTGCTCGAACGCATTCCCGCCCTGGAGATCATTACCCATCGTGCCATCTGGTCGGCGGTGTTCGGCGCGCTACTCCTGCTGGTGTGGAAGCATCCCGGCTGGTGGCGCGAACTGCGCGAGAATCCCAAGCGCATCGCCGTGCTCACCGCCAGCGGGCTGCTCATTGCCAGCAACTGGCTGGTCTACGTCTGGGCGGTGAACAACGGCCACATGATCGAGGCCAGCCTGGGTTACTACATCAACCCGCTGATCAACGTACTGCTGGGCCTGGTTATCCTGCGCGAACGCCTGCGCCCGCTGCAGTGGGTCGCGGTCGGCCTCGCCGCGCTGGGTGTGGCCCAACAGCTGTGGCAGCTGGGCAGCCTGCCCTGGGTATCACTCGCACTGGCGCTGACCTTCGGCTTCTACGGGCTGATCCGCAAGCAGGCGCCGGTGGCCGCGCTGCCGGGGCTGGTGGTGGAGACCTGGATCCTGCTGCCGCTGGCGATCGGCTACCTCGTGCTGTTCGCCGAGGGCCCCAGTGCGCATCTCGATTTCTGGACCACCAAGGACGCCTTCTGGCTCGCCGCCGCCGGCCCGATCACCCTGGTGCCGCTGGTGTGCTTCAACGCCGCCGCACGCCACCTGCCCTACGCCACCCTTGGCTTCCTGCAGTACCTGGCGCCGACCCTGGTGCTGCTGCAGGCGATCCTGCTGTTCGGCGAGCACCTGGACACGACGCGCCTGATTTCCTTGTGCTGCATCTGGGCGGGGCTGGTCGTGTACAGCGTGGACATCTGGTATCGCCTCTCCCGCGGTGACTGATCATTAATTGATCCACCGCCTGCAAGCCACACCAGCTGTGGCTTGCAGGAAGTCACCCGCAGATTGTCCACAGCTCTATCCCGCGATTGCGGGGATAACGCTCGTTTCTTCCACAACCGACCCCGGCCCGCTCCTCTCACTGCCTATTTCCGCGGCAGCAGAATGCCGACCGATCAGTATCTGATCAAACCCCTAGAATCCCCGCGTCGTCTGGCCTGCAAGAACATTCCAGCGGCTTTTCCACAGGCTGATCCCCGCTTCGTGTGGATGAGCGAACGCCGCCCGATCAGAAAGTGGACAACTCTCTGGACGTCAGAGGCGGCGCTATCTGCAGCGTTCCATGAACGGCTTCTCCACAGACTCTTCCAGTGGATTTGTGCACAGTGTCTGGAAGGTTCGAAGCGCTGCTTTCCCTGAGACGCTGCTGTACAAAAAGCAGGCAGCACCATCACCCCCCCGAAAACAGTGCACCGCAGACAGTTATCAACAGAATGCCCACGGCGCAATCCCCGCGATCTGTGCACAGCTTCAAGGCAGGAAGTGGATAAACAGATTGGCGCCAGGCCCAGATAAAATGGGCCCTCTATCAATTCATCAACAGAGAGCCCACAGGTTTTTCCACAAGACGGAGGATCGGAGCAGAGCTGTTACTCCCGGCTGTGGAAATTCAGCTCCACCATCAGGTCGTCGGCCAGTTCTTCCAGCTTTCCTTGCAGGGTTTCCAGCGGCAAGGTCAGCGGCACGGCCAGCAAGGCCTCGGCGTGAAACAGCGGTTCGCTGCTCATGGGCGCCGGTAGCACCTCCGTGGTCAGGCTCTCCAGGTTCACGCCGTGTTCGGCCAGCAACTGGGTGATGTCGCGGACGATGCCGGGGCGGTCATTGCCCACCAGGTCGAGGTGGATCGGTTTCCAGTTGCAGGCTGGCTCGATACCGCTCTCCGCCAGCAGCACGCGGATACCGTGCTCGCTGAGCTCCTGCAGGCCTTCGACCAGCTCGTCATAACCCTCGGCGGGCACCGCCACGCGAAGGATTCCGGCGAACTGCCCAGCCATGCGCGACATGCGGCTTTCCAGCCAGTTGCCGCCGTGGGCAGCGATGCATTTGGCCACGCGCTCCACCAGGCCGGGCTGGTCCTGGGCGATGACGGTCAATACGAGGTGGTCCATGAGCAGTCTCCGCGAAGGGCTAGGCCGTGAGGTCCAGCCAATAGGTGTAGAACTTGTCGTCCCGCTTGTAGCCCAGGCGCTCATACAACGACTGGCCCGCGTGGTTGGTCTTCGCCGTCTCCAGCATCAGGCCGCAGGCACCGGTGCTTTCGCCGTGGGCACGGGCGGCGTTCATCAGCGCTTCGCCATAACCGTCGCGACGCGCGGCAGGCAGCACGTAGAGGTCGCTGACCAGCCAGGATGCCTGCAACGCCAGGGAAGCGAAGAAGGGGTACAGCTGCACGAAGCCGACCGCCAGTCCATCGATGCTGCGCGCGATGAAGACCGTGGACTGCCCGCTGCCGATGCGCGCCTCGAGAAACTCGCGAATCTTTGCGTGGGGCGCAGGCACCTCGTAGAAATCGAGGTAGCCGGAAAACAGCAGAACCAGGTCATCCAGATCGGAGGGGGTGGCAAGCGTCACGGACATGCGGGATTCTCCAGAAGGGAAAAAGCAGTATAGGCTCGGCGAGGTTAGCCGGCTGCGACGGGCTGCCACAGGTACCCGAAGATGTTATGCGTGTACAGTTTTAAGATTTATCTGGAACAATCCAGAAGATTTTTGCGAACATATGACCTGCTACGTGACTGATATGCGTACTTTGGTCTAACCGCGACGCTAGCCCACTGATTTTTCCCACGGCATCATGTAGTATTCCGCGGCTCGGACTACAAGGCGTTTTGCCTGTGTCCAGAGCTGGTCCTGAGCAGAGTGAGGCAAGCAATGACTGAACGCGTTCAAGTCGGTGGCCTGCAGGTCGCCAAAGTCCTGTTCGACTTCGTAAACAACGAAGCCATTCCCGGCACCGGCATCGACGCCGGCAAGTTCTGGGCAGGTGTCGAAACCGTAATCAACGACCTGGCCCCCAAGAACAAGGCTCTGCTCGCCAAGCGCGACGAGATCCAGGCGAAGGTCGATGGCTGGCACCAGGCACGCGCCGGCCAGCCGCATGACGCGGCCGCCTACAAGGCCTTCCTGCAGGAAATCGGTTACCTGCTGCCCGAGCCGGCCGACTTCCAGGCCAGCACCCAGAACGTCGACGAAGAAATCGCCCGCATGGCCGGCCCGCAGCTGGTCGTGCCGGTGATGAACGCGCGCTTCGCCCTGAACGCCGCGAACGCCCGCTGGGGCTCGCTGTACGACGCACTCTACGGCACCGACGCAATCAGCGAAGAGAACGGCGCCGAGAAGGGCAAGGGCTACAACAAGGTCCGTGGTGACAAGGTCATCGCCTTCGCCCGCGCCTTCCTCGACGAAGCCGCCGCGCTGGAATCCGGCTCCCACGTCGACGCCACCGCCTATGTCGTGAAGAACGGCGCACTGGCCGTGACCCTGAAGAATGGCAGCGAGACCGGCCTGAAGAACGCCGCTCAGTTCCTCGCCTTCCAGGGCGAAGCCGCCAAGCCGAAAGCCGTGCTGCTCAAGCACAACGGCCTGCACTTCGAAATCCAGATCGACCCGACCAGCCCGATCGGCCAGACCGATGCCGCTGGCGTGAAGGACGTCCTGATGGAGTCCGCGCTGACCACCATCATGGACTGCGAAGACTCCGTGGCCGCCGTCGATGCCGACGACAAGGTCGTGGTCTACCGCAACTGGCTGGGCCTGATGAAAGGCGACCTCGCCGAGCAGGTCTCCAAGGGCGGCAGCACCTTCACCCGCACCATGAACCCGGACCGCATCTACACCAAGGCCGATGGTTCCGAGCTGAGCCTGCATGGCCGCTCCCTGCTGTTCGTGCGTAACGTTGGCCACCTGATGACCAACCCGGCGATCCTCGACGCCCAGGGCAACGAAGTGCCCGAAGGCATCCAGGACGGCCTGTTCACCAGCCTGATCGCCATTCACAACCTGAACGGCAGCGCCACCCGCAAGAACAGCCGCACCGGCAGCGTCTACATCGTCAAGCCGAAGATGCATGGCCCGGAAGAAGTCGCCTTCGCCGCCGAGATCTTCAGCCGCGTCGAGGACCTGCTGGGCCTGCCGCGCAACACGCTGAAAGTCGGCATCATGGACGAAGAGCGCCGCACCACCGTCAACCTCAAGGCCTGCATCAAGGCCGCCGCCGAGCGCGTGGTGTTCATCAACACCGGCTTCCTCGACCGCACCGGTGACGAGATCCACACCTCCATGGAAGCCGGCGCCATGGTGCGCAAGGGCGCCATGAAGACCGAAAAGTGGATCGGCTCCTACGAGAACAACAACGTCGACGTCGGCCTGGCTACCGGCCTGCAGGGCAAGGCCCAGATCGGCAAGGGCATGTGGGCCATGCCCGACCTGATGGCCGCCATGCTCGAGCAGAAGATCGCTCACCCGCTGGCTGGCGCCAACACCGCCTGGGTTCCGTCGCCGACCGCCGCCACCCTGCACGCGCTGCACTACCACAAGGTCGACGTGTTCGCCCGTCAGGCCGAGCTGGCCAAGCGCGCACCGGCTTCGGTGGACGACATCCTGACCATTCCGCTCGCCCCGAACACCAACTGGAGCGCGGAAGAGATCAAGAACGAGCTGGACAACAACTCCCAGGGCATCCTCGGCTATGTAGTGCGCTGGATCGACCAGGGCGTTGGCTGCTCCAAAGTGCCGGACATCAACGACGTCGGCCTGATGGAAGACCGCGCCACCCTGCGCATCTCCAGCCAGCTGCTGGCCAACTGGCTGCGCCACGGCGTAGTGACCGAAGAGCAGGTGCTGGAAAGCCTCAAGCGCATGGCCTCGGTAGTGGATCGCCAGAACGCCGGTGACGCCCAGTACCGCCCGATGGCGCCGAACTTCGACGACAACGTGGCCTTCCAGGCCGCACTGGAACTGGTCATCGAAGGCACCCAGCAGCCTAACGGCTACACCGAGCCGGTCCTGCATCGCCGTCGTCGTGAATTCAAAGCGAAGAACGGTCTGTAAGCGCTTCGCCTAGCGTTGAAAGAACCGCCCTCCGGGGCGGTTTTTTTATGGCTATCGGTTGGGATTGGCGCCGCTCCTACCCGATCGCAGACAGCACCCGCTCCTACGCACACGGATAACTTCCGTGCAGGAGCGGACTCTTTCCGCGACTGTCCCAGGGCCACTTTGGAGCCCATAAGTAACGTCTGTGCACAATTTTTGTGTACAAAATCCCCAATCCACTTGTTTTCCACACAGGCAAGAGCTGACTCTCAAGTCAATGATTGCTATGGAAAATTATTTCACGCCCCCCTGGATACCTGGCAAAGCCGCACCAAACAAGGGCTCTGCTCGATTCGAAAGGAAGTGGAAAATCCACCGGAACTGCAAGGAGAACCGGGCTGGCACGGAATTGGCTTTTGCACACAAACCATAAAAAGCCGTGCATACAAAGCCGAGTAGCCCATGACCCGCAGTCCTACCCACCTGTCCGGCGTTACCCCCCTCCAATCTGTCGATAGCGCGGCCGCCGCCCGGCCGGCCGCGCCAACCCTGAGCCCGCGCCTGTACAGCGCCGACCTGGCACCGACCAAGGCCACCGGCCGCAGCTGGGGGCGCTACAGCCTGTTCGCGCTGTGGACCAACGATGTGCACAACATCGCCAACTACTCGTTCGCCATCGGCCTGTTCGCGCTGGGCATGAGCGGCGCGCAGATCCTCGCTGCCTTCGCCCTCGGCGCGCTGGTGATCTACGGGCTGATGAACCTCTCCGGCTACATGGGCCAGAAGACTGGCCTGCCCTACCCGGTGATGTGCCGCATCAGTTTCGGCATCCACGGCGCCCAGGTGCCGGCACTGATCCGCGCAGTGATTGCCATCGCCTGGTTCGGCATCCAGACCTACCTCGCCTCGGTCGTGCTACGGGTGCTGCTCACCGCCATTGCACCGAGTCTTGCGGCCTACGACCAGGACTCGATCCTCGGCCTGTCGAGCCTCGGCTGGATCACCTTCCTCGGCATCTGGTGCGTGCAACTGGTGATCTTCGCCTACGGCATGGAGATGGTGCGCCGCTACGAATCCTTCGCCGGCCCGATCATCCTCGTCGCCTTCGCCAGCCTCGCCGGCTGGATGTACTGGCGCGCCGGGCTATCGATTGCCTGGTCCAGCGGCAACCCGCCGACCGGCTCGACCATGTGGCTGAAGGTGCTGGGCGCCGCCGCACTGTGGGTCTCGCTGTACGGCACCATGATCCTCAACTTCTGCGACTTCACCCGCAATTGCCCGGACCGCCGCAGCATCAGCGTCGGCAACTTCTGGGGCCTGCCGGTGAACATGCTGGGCTTCGCGCTGATCGCCGTGGTGCTGGCCGGCGCGCAGTTCAGCATCGACGGCAAGCTGGTGCAGAACCCCACCGAGATCGTCGCCGCCATCCCCAACACCTTCGGCCTCGTGCTGGCCTGCCTGGCCTTCCTGATCGTCACCGTGGCGGTGAACATCATGGCCAACTTCGTCGCCCCCGCGTACGTGCTGACCAATCTCGCGCCGAACCTGCTGAACTTCCGCCGCGCCGGCCTGCTCAGCGCCACCATCGCCGTGCTGATCCTGCCGTGGCACCTGTACAACAGCCCGGCGGTGATCGTGTATTTCCTCGGCGGCCTGGGCGCTTTGCTCGGCCCGCTGTACGGGATCATGGTCACCGACTACTACCTGGTGCGCCGTGGCCGGGTCAACCTGCCGGAGCTCTACAGCGAAAGCCGCGAGGCGGCCTATCACTTCAGCGGCGGGGTCAACCTGCGCGCGGTGGCGGCCTTCGTCCCCGCCGCGCTGATCGCCATCGTCCTCGCGCTGGTGCCGGCGTTCGAAACGCTGTCGCATTTCTCCTGGTTCTTCGGCGCCGGGCTCGGCGCGCTGATCCACTTCGCCCTCGCCGATCGCAAGCGCAGCCATGTGGACGTCTGCGGCGAATCCATCGCAGTGGACGCTGCCCATCATTGAGGTTGTGGATAAACGACAAGGCCGCCTCCGGGCGGCCTTGTTCATTCAGCGAGCCTGCAGGAAGTCCAGCACCGCGCCTTCGAACTCGCGGGGAAACTCGATGTTCGACAAATGCACGGCCGGCAGCCTGAGCAGACGAGCGCCGGGGATCGCTTCGGCGATCAGCTCGCTGTGGCTGGCGGCGGTGACGGTGTCGAACTGGCCAGCGATCACCAGTGTGGGCAGGCGGACGTCCCGCAAGGCGGTGCGCAGATCGGTTTCCTGCACGGCGGCGAAGGAACCGGCCAGCCCGTGTCGGTTGGTCGCCAGCAGCGTCGCGCGGAACGGTTCCACCTCCGGGCGCTCTTGCGCCAGCCAGTTCGCCGGGAACCAGTTGCCGAGGAAGGTCGCGGCGGTGCCCCGCATATCGTTCGCCTCCAACACTTCGGCAATGCGCGCATCCCACTGGTCCCGCGGTCCCAGCCAGGCAGAGGTATTCGCCAGCACCAGTCGCTCGATACGCTGCGGCGCATTCAGCGCCAGCCATTGCCCGACGAAGCCACCGAGCGACAAGCCGAGAAAATGCGCACGTTGCACGCCCAGTGCATCCAGCAATTCGATGACGTCTTCGCCCAGCCGCGCCAGCGAGTACGGCCCCGGCGGCACGCTGGAAGCGCCATGGCCGCGAGCGTCGTAACGCAGCACACGGAAGTGCTCGCTCAGCGCGGCAATCTGGCCATCCCACATGTGCAGGTCGGTGCCGATGGAGTTGGACAGAACCAGCAGCGGCAGGCCGTCGGCGCCATCCAGGCGGTAGGCGATACGCGCGTTGTCGCGGGTCGTCAGGTAATGCAGCGGACTCATGGGAGCATCTCCGTCGGTGAAGGTGCAGACGAAGGTAGTTGCCGCGGCATTCCGAAGAAATTACAAAGAGCTGACCAAGACTGTCAGGAAAGCTGACATGCACGATTTCACCCTGCACGACCTGCAATGCTTCGATGCCGTAGCCACGGCGGGCGGCTTCCAGGCGGCGGCACAGCACCTGCACCGCTCGCACCCGGCGGTGTTCGCCGCCGTCGCCCGGCTGGAGCGGCAGCTCGGTCTAGTGCTGCTGGATCGCAGCGGCTACCGCGTCACCTTGACCGTCTCCGGCAAATCCTTCCATCGCCGCGCCCAGGGCTTGCTGCGCGAGCTGGGCAGCCTGCGCGACCACGCCACGCACCTGGCCGCCGGAGAGGAAAGCGAACTGCGCGTGGTGCTCGGCGACTTCTGCCCGCGCCCTGCCCTGCTGGAGCGATTGGCGCGTTTCTTCGCCGGTGAACCGCAGACGCGCCTGCAGCTGTACTTCGAAAGCGTCAGCGGCCCGCTGGAGCGGCTACTGGATGATCAAGCGGACCTGATCCTGCACCGCGTCGACAAGGCCGATCCGCGCCTGGAATGGCTGGACCTGGGCGCCGTGGATTTCATCCCGGTCATCGCCCCGGCGCTCCTGCCGGAAATGGCGAGCCCTAGCCCGGAACACCTGCGCCCGCTCACCCAGTGCGTCATGCGCGACAGCGCCCGGCACTCGCCACCAGTGGAGTTCTTCACACTGGATGGCGCGCCGCAATGCAGCGTGCCGGACCAGGCGATGAAGAAAGAGCTGGTGCTGTACGGCCTGGCCTGGGGGCACCTGCCGCGTCACCTGATAGAAGAGGAGCTAGCCGACGGCCGCCTGCGCGATCTCAGCGGAGCACAGTTGCCCGGCCGCCGCGAGGAACTGGTCGCCGCGCGCCGCCGCGACCGTGCCCACGGCCCGGTCGCGCAACGACTCTGGAGCTTCCTGCAGGCGAGCTGATCAGCTGCGACTCATCGGCCCGCGCACTGGCTGCTCGCGCAGGTGGCTGACCTCGCTGATCGGCGCGCCCGCTGCGATCAATGCCTCGCGCTGTTGCAGGATCGGCGTGCGGGCAATGGCGCGCTCGAACTGGTGGAGTTTTTCGAATGCCGGCAGGGCGAAAGCCGCTTCCAGCATGGCCGCCAGTTTTGGCCAGCGCTGGGCATCGAGTTGGTAGCGGGCGAACTGCGCGTTGCGCATGAAGCAGGCAACGCTGATGTCAGCGATGGACAGCTCGCCGAACAGCCAGCCGGTCGCCGGCAACTGTGCTTCCAGGTAGTCGAAGATCGACGGCAGATCCTGCTGATAGGTCTTTTCCAGCACCGCCGCGTCCGGTTCGCGGCCCCAGACGCCACGGCCGATCACCAGTTGGTCGAACAGCTGCCAGATGACCACCTGGCCCATTCGGCTGTCGGCGAACTCCTCGATCCAGCGCGCGGGCGCGATCGGCGATATCCGCCGGGTACAGCGCGGGCTGTGGATAACGTTCGTCGAGGTACTGGCAGATCACCGAGGAGTCGTTGAGCACCAGCTCGCCATCCACCAGCACCGGCACCTGGCGCAGCGGGCTGAGGCGCTCGAACTCGGCGTTGCCGTAAAAGGGCACGACGGAATCGATGCGGTAGTCCACGCCCTTCATCTCCAGCAGGACCAGCGCTTTGCGCACATAGGGGGACAGGTAGGAGCCGATAATGAGTAGGGGGTCGGACATGGCTGTTTTTCTTATAGGAATGGGCGCCCGATTGTAGATGGTGCCGCGAACGGCAGACAAAAGCCGACGGGCGCCAATTGCATGCGTGACTGCACTTTGCGATCATTTGCGAATAGTTATCGTTTTTGAACTTGATCCCATTCGGGATCATTGGGGGAGTAGCTTGTCGGCCATCCAGATGGGTAGCGGCGAACTCGTTGGCGCCCTGTATCGCGCTCACCGCGACTGGCTGACTGCCTGGCTGAACCGCAGCCTGGGCTGTCCGCAGCGAGCCGAAGACCTGAGCCAGGACACCTTCGTCCGCGTGCTCGGCCGTCGCGAGCTGCCTTCCCTGCGCGAACCGCGCGCCTTCCTGGTCACCGTCGCCAAGGGCCTGCTGGTGGATCACTGGCGCCGCGTGGCGCTGGAGCAGGCCTACCTGGAAGAACTGAAGTTCCTGCCCGAAGCCGTGCAGCCGTCAGCCGAGGAACACTGCCTGATCCTCGCCGACCTGCGCGAGATCGACCGTCTGCTGGGCAAGCTGTCCACCCGCGCGCGCAGCGCCTTCCTGCTCAACCGCCTGGATGGCCTGGGCCACGCCGAGATCGCCGAGCAGCTGGGCGTTTCCGTGCCGCGGGTACGCCAGTACATCGCCCAGGGCCTGCGCCAGTGCTACATCGCCCTGTACGGCGAGCCGACGTGAAGGGACCGGTTTCCCTGCAGGTGCTGGACGAGGCGATCAGCTGGCAGCTGCGCCTGGGCTCCGGTGAATCGCGCCCGGACGATGAGGCCGCCTTCGCAAATGA